>CACZNR010000092.1 GCA_902782475.1 uncultured Eubacteriales bacterium | reverse complement strand
TTCATAATATTATAGATTGTTTTCCTGATTCTTTTTGTTGAACTGTGCTCTTAACCTCAGCGTATGGTCAAGGATCTGTTTTCTCAGTCTCAGGCTCTTAGGTGTGACCTCTACAAGCTCATCATCTGATATGAATTCCAGACATTCTTCAAGGCTGAAGATCCTAGGAGGTGTAAGCCTCAAAGCCTCATCACTTCCTGCAGCACGCATGTTGGTAACATGTTTCTTCTTGCATACATTTACAACAAGATCTTCTCCTTTTGGATTGCTTCCGACTATCATGCCTGCATATACCTGTGTTCCAGGTGTAATGAAGAGAGTACCTCTTTCCTGAGCATTATACAGTCCGTATGTTACAGCCTCGCCGGTCTCATGAGCTATGAGCGAACCTACATTTCTCTTGGCGATCGGTCCCTTGTAAGGTGCATAGCCCTCGAATATGGTGCTCATTATACCTTCTCCCTTTGTATCAGTGAGGAAGTCGTTTGAATAACCGAACAGTCCGCGGGATGGTATAAGGAACTCTATCCTCATCCTCTCTCCAAGGTGATGCATCTGAAGCATCTCTGCCTTTCTCTGTCCGAGCTTTTCGATCACGGCACCCATGCAGTCCTGAGGTACATCGACTACAAGCCTTTCCATAGGCTCGTGTCTCTCACCATTGATATCCTTGAAAAGTACCTTAGGAGCGCTGACCTGTAATTCATATCCTTCACGTCTCATGTTCTCAATGAGGATGGAAAGATGCATCTCACCTCTGCCGAGGACCCTGAAGGAATCAGGAGAAGCAGTATCTTCCACTCTGAGAGATACGTCCTTCTTCAGCTCGCTATAAAGCCTGTCTCTCAGATGTCTTGAAGTTACGTATGTTCCTTCCCTTCCGGCGAAAGGACTGTTATTGACAGAGAATGTCATCTCAACTGTAGGTTCGGATATCTTTACGAAAGGAATAGGCTCGACCTTAAGCGGGGAGCAGACAGTATTTCCGATATTTACATCAGTCAGACCTGAGAAGCATACTATATCGCCTGCTGAAGCCTTATCCGTCGGTTCTCTTTTAAGACCATCAAACAGATAGATGGTATTGATCTTTGACCTTACATTGAGGTCAGGATCGTGGTAGTCGCAGAGTACGACTTCCTGTCCCTTCTCAATGACGCCATTCTCTATCCTTCCTACAGCGATACGTCCAACGTAATCGTTATATTCGATCGAAGATACAAGTACCTGAAGAGGTGCTTCAGGATCTCCCTCCGGAGGATCTATGTGATTTAAGATGGCATCGAACAGAGGCTTGAGGTTCTCACCCTGTACATTAGGATCAGTGCTTGCTGTTCCTGCACGGCCTGAGCAGTAGATAACAGGGCTGTCCAGCTGTTCTTCAGAAGCGTCAAGTTCAAGAAGGAGCTCAAGGACTTCGTCTGTAACTTCTTCAGGTCTTGAATCCGGACGGTCCACCTTGTTTACTACTATTATTATCTTATGATTAAGTTCCAGTGCCTTCTGAAGAACGAATCTTGTCTGTGGCATCGGACCTTCAAATGCATCTACGAGAAGAAGGACTCCATTTACCATTTTAAGGACACGTTCAACTTCACCGCCGAAATCGGCATGTCCTGGAGTATCAACTATATTGATCTTTACACCGTTATATGTTGCAGAGGTATTCTTGGCAAGTATCGTGATGCCTCTTTCCCTTTCGATATCATTGTTGTCCATGACTCTTTTTTCAACGACCTGGTTTTCCCTGAATACACCACCCTGCTTCAGCATCTCATCAACGAGGGTAGTCTTACCATGGTCTACATGAGCTATGATTGCAACATTTCTTAAATCTTCTCTTTTCAAATATTCCACATCCTTTATTAAAAATCCAAAAAGTAATTTTACACTAGGAGGGTTTCCATGGCAAGAAAATCCGTATTCTAAAGGGAAATTTTACATATTTTCTGATATTTTTACGCACAATGGAACCAAAGCTGTTTTTCTCCGTCTAACAGGTAAAGACAAAAAACAAAAGGGTGATAAAAATGAAAAACAGGAGATTATTTATAACCATATCGATAATACTTTCGGCGTTCTTACTTTTTACGGCATGTTCGAAGAAAGAGGACAACTCATATTCATATAATGAATATGTGGAACCAGGTGCATATGAAGAGTCTGCCTATAAGGATGAAGAAGCTGCACCGGAGCCAAATCCCGCACCGGGAAGTCCGGAGCACCAGCAGATAGTCGTAGATGATCCTGCAGGGAGAAAACTCATATATACAGTAAGCATGACCATCAATTCTGAAAACTATGACAAGGATTACAGCCTTATATTATCAAGGCTCCATGAATACGGTGGGTACACCTATTCAGAGACCAGCTCAGGAACAAAGCCTGTAAAGGATACTGACTACGGAAGGGAAGCATCTTTTGTGCTTAAGATACCGGTAGAAAAGCTGGACACTTACCTTGCATCGATCGAACAGGAAACTGAGATCACAAGGAAAGAGATATCTGTGGAAGATACCACTGAACGTTACTATGATACTGAACACAGGATAGCTCTTCTGGAGGACAGGTATGAAAGGCTTGAGAAATATCTGGATAAGGTGGAGACCATCGAGGATATCATGGCTGTGGAGTCAGAGATGAATGACATAATCTATCAGCTGGACAATCTCCGTGGAGAAGTGAAGGGGATGGACAATCTTGTAGCATATTCCACTGTCAAGATAACCCTTTATGAAAAAGTAAATATTGCAAGAGTCCCGCATGATAATCCTGACATCTTTGAACGTATGGGAAATGCCATAACCGTATCCTTCAGGGCGGTGGTGGACCTGCTTAGCGGACTTCTTGTGGTCATAGCAGCTTCACTTCCTGTACTGGGTCTCCTTGCTGTTGCAGGCCTTATAATATATGTGATCGTAAAGGTATGCATAAATATAAGCAGGAAAAGGAAAGCTAAAAGATATGCCATGGCACAGGGCCACATGACCAGCCAGAACGGTGAGCAGCAGTAAAGCAGCTAAATCGTAAGGCAACTGAATATCCCGGAAGCAAAGAAGTTTGCTCCGGGATATTTTTTTCTTCTCTTATGCTATACTTAATGTAAATAATTCAAAAGGACTTATTTATTATGCTTACGATCAAAGAAGTTAGAACAAGAAAAGACAGACTGGAATATGTTACTTTCCAGAATGAGCTTTACAGAGGTGTGGAGAATTACGTTCCTACAATGGTGATGGATGAGATGGCGAACATCAATCCAAAAAAGAATCCTGCCTTTTCATACTGTGACATGAGATTCTTCCTGGCTCAGAGAGATGGAAAAACAGTCGGAAGGATCGGTGCCATTATTAGTTACAAGGCAAATGACATCTGGGATACGAAAAAGATAAGGATAACAAGATTCGACTTTATCGAAGATTACGAAGTATTCTGTCTTCTCATAAAGCAGGTGGAAGACTGGGGGAGAGAGAAGGGCCTTAATGAGATGATAGGGCCTATCGGGTTCTGTGACCTTGACAAGGAAGGAATGCTGGTGGACGGATTCGACAGGATAGGTATGTTCATCACATACTATAACCATCCTTACTATGTTGAGTTCATGGAACGATATGGTTTCAGGAAGGAAGCAGACTGGACAGAGCATGTGATAAAGCTTCAGTACAAGGATGAGGACAAGATATCCAGAGTTGCAAATAAGCTCATGGAAAGAAGGGGCTATAAGGTACTGCAGTTCAAGAACAAGAAGGAACTGAAACCATATATACCGAAGATATTCGATCTTCTGAACAGGGAATACAAGGACCTTTATGGAATGGTGCCACTTACACAGGAACAGATAGATTACTATGCAGGTCAGTTCCTGACACTGATCAATTTAAGGTATGTATCATTCATAACCGATTCAGAAGGTGAGATCATTGCCTGTGGCATACTTGCCCCAAGCCTTGTGGAACCAATGAAAAAGTCAAACGGAAGACTTTTCCCGTTCGGATGGATAGGGCTCCTTAAAGCACTGAATAAGCCAAAGGTCCTTGACATGTACCTTGTGGCTGTCAAAAAAGAGCTTCAGAAGACGGGTGTTCCGGCTATACTCATAAATGATATATATAACAGAGCAAAGGCGGATAATATCCTTTATGCTGAGACGGGACCTGAACTGGAGACCAATTTTGCAGTACAGTCCATGTGGGGAGTGTTTGAGAGTGAGATGAATGTCAGACGCAGAAGATGCTGGATAAAGGAAATATAAGGTAGCTTAAAAAATAGTCAACAAAGTTATCAACAATTGTTGATAAAATGACAGTAAAAAACAAAAATACTGTGCTGTATGATGCAGCACAGTATTTTTATAATGAAGGATCGTGGTCATTCTTCAACTACAGTCTCTGAATCGGCAGCATTCTTTCTGACTGATTCGATGCCGTTAAGGCATGACTTCATAGCTTTGTATCCTTCGCTTGTACCTATGATCTCACCATTTCTTGCTTTGAGGCGGAAACGGAACTCTCCTGCCTTGTCTGTATAGATCTCGAACTTTGGATTCTTCTGAGTTTCGAATCCTTCCTGTGTCTGATCTTCAACTGCAGCTACAGGAGCATTCTTCTTAACGCTCTCAACACCGTTAAGGCATGAAGCCTTGGCTGTATATACTTCACTTGTAAGTATTACTTCACCGTTTGTAGCTTTTAAATCAAATTTGATACCTGTGTTGGTATTTCTAACAACGAATTTCCCCATAATAATATGTCCTTTCGAAAGAATACTATATATATTTAGTATAATTAAAGTTAGAAAAATCTTCAACATTAGAATGAGCACAAATGTGATATCATTATCTATATAGATCAAACAGTTAAAGGGGAATGGATATGCTTATAAAAAAGATAATAGAACCAACTGAAAAATGTCCTAACAGACTTGAGAAGGCAACTTCAGATTACTATGCAAACAGGGCTAGACCAAAACTTGGCTATATAGGCCCGACGATAAAGGGAATGGATGTAGGTGCAGCAAGATACTTTGACATCCATCAGGATTATGAGCCTTTAGAGCTCTGTACAACTCCTGTGGAAGAAAAGGATTACGATTTCGGCGGATACAGGATCCGCTGGTTCCATCCTGTAACAGTAAAGGGTCCGGCACCGGTGATATTCTTTATCCATGGTGGCGGATACATATGCGGAACCATGGACAGATACAATAAGATGAACCGCCGTCTGGCCGAACTCATAAACGGTATAGTTATACATGTTGACTATACGCTCTGCCCTGAAACAGGTTATCCTACAGCGCTTGAACAGTCATATCATGCTGTGGAATATGTGTATAACAATCCGGAAGAATTCCTTGTGGACAGGGAAAAGATAGCCATAATGGGAGATTCTGCAGGTGGACATTGCTGTGCTACATTATGCCTCAGGGACAAGGAGACAAAATATATCAAGATGGCTTTCCTGTATTATCCTGTACTTGATTTTACAGATTATTCTGCAAACAAATTCAACATGGCAGATTTCGGTGAAGATCTTGAGCCGGTAGTAAAGGCAAGAGTCCTTTCTCTCAAGGACAGCAATCTTTCAGGCATCTTCCTTCAGAATGGAGAGGATCCTACAGATGAACTTATCTCACCACTTCTTTCAAAGGATCTTACAGGATATCCGAGAACAGTCATATTCACAGCTGAGTTTGACTTCTTAAGGATCCAGTGTGAAGAATTTGCTGAAAAGCTTGATAAGGCAGGGGTGGATGTGAATTATTATCAGTATAATGGTACATTCCACGGATACATGGACAGACTTGGGCTTTTTGAGTCCTGTGATATGAGCCTAAAGCAGGTGGCTGAACATCTACATGAATATCTTGGATAAAGAAAGAACCAACAAATTATGAATGTTTTCAAACTTTGGTTTTCTTAAGGGCGACCATGTGCTAAAATAGTCCATAGATTTTACGAGAGGAGTCATTTATTATGGAATTACAGGCAATTCAGGAGATCATATCAGAATATCTTGATATCGATCCAAGCACTATCACAGAAACCACATCATTCAAGGACATGGAGATAGACTCCATTGATATGATGGATATCATAATGAACATAGAGGATAAGTTCGATATTAAGATCGATGATACCCAGGGACTTGAGACCGTGGGCGATCTTATCAAGATGATCCAGACAAAATAAGCTGTAAGGCTTTTGAAAGGGCTCTGCATAGGCAGAGTCCTTTTTTACATACAAAAAAAGAAGTATAATCTTCTTTGGAGGACTTTTTGAATATGGAGATAAGATTCGCTCCTCTCTACAGCAGTTCATCAGGTAATTCCACCTTCATAGGGGCAGGGGATACCAGGATACTTGTGGATGCAGGGGTCACGGGAAAAAACATAGAACAGGCACTGAATACCATAAATGAAGATCCGCACGGTATAAGCGGCATCCTTGTGACACATGAGCACAGTGATCATATCAAAGGTATAGGGGTCCTCAGCAGGAAGTATGATATCCCGGTATATGCAAATGCGCTTACATGGGAAGCCATGGAAGATAAGATAGGTGATATATCACTCAGGAACATCAGAGTTGTAGATAAAACTGAATTTTACATAGGTGATATGTGTATATTGCCTGTGGAGCTCAGTCACGACGCAGCTGATCCTGTAGGATATTCTGTAATGGCCGGCAAAAGCAAAGTAAGCATACTGACTGATACCGGAAAGGTCACAGCCAGGATGCTGGACAGACTGGAGAGGTCCCAGGTCGTCCTTCTTGAAGCAAACCACGATGTCAATATGCTTAAGAATGGACCGTATCCTCAGGCTCTGAAGCAGAGGATCCTTTCCAATCATGGACATCTGTCAAATATGTCTGCTGCCGCTGCCGCTCTTGAGCTTTACAGGAAGAATGTAAGGGAGATAATCCTCGGTCATATCTCCAGTCATAATAACATAAAGGAACTGGCACTCAGGACAGTCAAGGCATATGTGGAGAGTCAGGGTGTCGATACGGAAAGTGAAGTTGAGATCGTTACAGCAAACAGGAAGAGCGTTACGGGTATGTATCTGGCAGAAGCATGAAGATAAGGATAGTTTCAGTAGGTAAGATAAAGGAAAGGTTTTTTAAGGAAGCACAGGATGAGTATCTGAAGATGCTCTCAAGGTTTGCGGATGTGGAGATCGTGGAGCTTCAGGATGAAAAGGTACCGGAGGATCCAAGTGACGGAGAGATAGAAGCAGTCCTCAGAAAAGAGGGCGAAAGGATAAAGAATGCCGTAAAAGGTGAAACAAACTATTACTGCATGGCCATTGAGGGAATGGAGTATGATTCATTGGCTTTTGCAAAGTTCGTAGAAAACAACAGGAATAGCGGAAGGAACATCATTTTTATCATAGGCGGGTCCTATGGTATATCAGATGAGATAAAGAAGGGAGCAAGGGGACTCATTTCTTTTTCCAAACTGACCTTTCCGCACAGGATAGCCAGGATACTGTTGCTGGAACAGCTTTTCAGAAGCTTTAAAATAATGAGTAATGAGATTTATCATAAGTAAGAGAGGATCAAGATCATGGAGGGAACGAAGAACAGGGTAAAGATACCTTTTTTCATCATCATTACCTATATACTTAATCTGTACATAGGATTTAATTACGCATCTCTGCAGTTTACTCTTCTGGAGATGAAGACAGAATTCCAGATATCCAGCACGCTGATGGCAACGATCACGTCGGTGCAGCTTGTGACAGGGTTACTGATGACATTCGTGTTCAGCAAGATCCTTGATCATCTGGATGTCAAGAAGACTCTTCTCACGGGATTTGCCATATCCATAATCGGTACGCTCATCGCAGGCTTTTCAAATGGTCCGGCAATGACAACTGTATCGAATATAGTTTCAAGCATAGGCAGTAACATTATGATGGCAGCACCCTATCCGATACTTATGCTTCTTGATCCTACACGTGTCACGCTGCATGTGAACAGACAGCAGGGTCTTCTGTCCCTTGGTTCTGTGATAGCTCCTCTTGTAATGGCAGTCCTTATGAACATACTTGGACTTTCATGGAGAGTAGGATATTTTATCGGAGCAGGTATACTGGCGGTTCTTTTTCTTCTGGTACTGAATATCAAATCTCCTGGAAAGAGTACGGATCTTGCGAAGGAAGAACAGGAGAGCGAAGAAGAAAAAAAGAACAGGAAAAGGATTATTTGGACACCTGCTTTCATATGCATGGGTCTGATCCTTGCACTTTACATGTTCATGGAGAGCGGAGTCCTTAATTATGCTAAGGACTATTTCCAGGTCGGCCTCAATGATGCCCTTGGAGCATCCCTTTGCATCTCAGTCGTAAGAGGCGGTATGACCATATCAAGATTCCTTGCTGACAAGATCACCAAGAACAGAGTCACACATGTATGGGTAAGCCTTCTTGGATCAATGCTATCACTTATCCTCATAGGTCTTATAACAGTACCTAAGGTGTCACTTGCATGGTTCTTCCTGTTTGGTCTTTTCGGAGGACCCTGCTGGCCTATAGCCATGAGCATGGGACTGTCCCTCGATGAGAAATCCTCAGGAAAGCTCAGCAGCATACTCATGTTGTATAACAATATCGGTAACAACATTGGTAACATAGCCAACGGGTTTTTCGTTGACCATATAGGCGTCTCCAGAGGATATCTCATAGACGCTTTCTATGGCATACTTGGTCTACTGGCACTGATCATAGGAGTAAGATCCTTCAGAAAGCTTGGTATCTCTGCTGAAGGCGATGAGTATGAAGCAGAACGGGAAACCGCAGAGACCGGGCTTGTGCCGAGAGGAAACAGATACAAAAGGAATGATGTTGACAGGTACATTTCTGATATGAAGGCCAGCATGTCTTCCATGGAAACTGAGCTAAAAGATCTGAAGGAAGAGAATGCAAGATATCAGCAGCAGAAAGATCAGATCGTAGGGGCACTTATATCTGCCCAGCTCAAATCCAAGGAGATAGTGGAGGAGGCCAACAAAAAGGCATCAGATATACTGGAAGCGGCTGAAAAGGAGAAGGAAGCTCATCTGGAAGAGATGAGGCAAAAAGATATACTTCTTAACGAGGAATATGAGAACAAAAAGAGGGATCTTGCAAAGAATGTGGATGCTCTTGTAAACATAAAAGAAGGATTCCGTGAGACCATAGAGAAGGATCTGATGGGATTCCTGGCAAAAATGAATGATATGGGGTCGACCCAGTTCCTTGAGCAGCTGTCAGAAGAGCAGAAACAGAAACTGGAACTGCTGAAAAAAGTCTCTTCCAAAACTGCAACAGATTCGGATGATGACAGTGCAGAATGGAAGAGGGCTGAAGAAACAGCACAGAAATATGGAATAGACCTTCCACTTGATGACAAGCTCAAGGATATACTGAAGGATCTCATGTGACACCATTTGGAACCAAGAACAGTCCGGACAGCTTATCTGTTCCGGACTTTTCATATATGAGACCAACTGAAATAATAAAACTACAGAATGCAGAGATCTGCTTATTCAACAGTAATGCACATATCAGATCCTTTTTCTGAATGACGGAAATGATATCTGAAAAGAAGAAAGAGTCCACAACCCATAAAGAAAAGAGAGAATGACACATCGCTCAGGAAGTGTTTGCCAAGGATGATCCTTGATAAGGCCGTGACGATGACATATAAAGCCGAACTGAACATAAAGACAGGAGTTTTCTTTTCGTACTTCCTGAACAGCAGCGGAAGAAACAGGATAAGAAATATTGCGCAGCTCTGGGCTGTATGCCCTGAAGGAAAAGAGGAGCCGCCTTGCCTCGTAAAATTATACCAGTCAGCAAAATACAGGGAGGAGTTGTTAAGTATTTCCTCAAATCTTGGTCTGCCGGCTAAAAACTTCAGACTCTGGGCAAACAGCAATTCCCATAATAAATATATGCTGCCAATGATGGAAAAATACATCAGCTTTTTCAGTGTCTCTTCAGATGCATTTTTCAGCAGCCTGGTCACATAAAGAAAAACTGCCACGCTCAGGAATGTCAGTGCGGGAATGGAAAGATAGGAAGGGACAATGATCATCTCCCTCTTTTCCAGATAATGCAATCCTACATAAAGCATGATCACATGTCCGATTATTGGAATGACAGTAAATATTGCCTTAAGGAATAATTTGTTTGTTTTTTCTGTCAGCAGAATGAAAAGGAGAATAGCAGGCATGTATATCGGAAAGAAACATACTGCTTCGATCAGTGAAGAGAAGATCTCGTTTTTCACATATATTGTCCTAGAGATCTGAAGATCATAGAAAGATCCTATCAAGATACCGATAATGCCAAAAGCAATCATAAAAGCGGAAAAGAGATAATAATTCTTTTTAATCCGGGTCATTATATTAAAACTCCTTCTTCCAAAGTAGTTATACAAATTATATTTCTTATACCCGGTATCGTCAAAAGTCTCAATAAATAATGAGTTGTATGAGAGTAACAGGCAGGAAAAGACATGAATCGCTTATAACAAGTGAACAAAGTTTAATATATAAGAGTAAAAAGAAAAAAAGGATAAAGGCAAATGACGAAAAAATCTCTGATGATATCTGTGTGTTTTATATTTATGCTGCTTATAGGGCTTCAGATAGCCGGATTCCAGTATCTTACGATTTATATAGCTGAAGAATATGAAATGTCCGGATCCGAGATCGGTCTCATCTCAAGTATACAGTTTATTCCCATGTTTGCTGTACCACTGTTTTTTGGTAACGTACTTGACAGATATTCGAAGAAGATACTTTCTGCAATATGTGCACTTTTCTATGCTGCAGGGAGCCTTTTTATAATACTGATCCATTCTGTGATCTCACTGGTCCTCGGGATCTTTGTAATAGCAGTAGGTGCGTCTGTATCTCCTGCCATGATCCTTGTGCTCCTTACGGAAATGATGCCTGAAAAGAGCCGTCAGTTTTCAAGCCTCAGTGAGGTCTTCTACAGTCTTGGGAATGTAGTATCTCCTCTTGCTCTTTCTGTTCTCGTTACAGCCGGAATGAACTGGAGAGGTCTTTATTATTTTGTATCTGTACTGTCACTGGTCATAGGGGTGATACTTTTGTTCTCAAGGACCGGTAGTACAGAAGAACTTAGGCAGGCAAAGGATAAGAAAAAGTTCCGTTTTGGCATTTCGCTTGTCCTGCTTATAGGATATGCACTTCTGTATAACATGATAGAGGTCGGATTCATGAATTACTGTTCATCATATTTCACTTCGCTGTTCAATGACAGCTATGGAGCGGGGATATCGATATCTCTTGTGGGTTTTGCGATGGTCATAAGCAAACTCATATCCACCGGATTCAAATGGAACAAGGGAAGCGTTATCATGATCTGCTCTGGACTTTCTGCCTGTTCATCACTTCTTATGATACTGTTTCCCGGAAAGATATCATCACTTGTCTGGTGTGCTCTGTTCGGGCTCCTGACAGGACCAGTCTGGCCTACGCTTATGAGCTATGGCATTGAGCTCTATCCGGACAACCCCGGGCGTGCATCAACTCTTATTATGCTTGGAGGTGGCATCGGAGGGATCATAGTGGGACCGCTCATGGGAACTGTATCCGACATTTCAGGGATAGCATGGTCATATCTTGTGCCATGTCTTGCTGCAGCCATAGGGGCAATAGTCATGATTATACTTAAGATATCCTTAAAAAAGGGGATAAAGGCTGAATAATTAAAGGATAAAATGCTATAATAAACCATATATCAGGACGGAGAAAGATTTATATGAGCGAGATTTTAGTCAATAATGAAGCTAATGAGAATGAAACTGTTTCAAAAGCAGAGAACTTCATACAGGAATTCATAGACGAAGACCTTAAGGAAGGTAAATATACTTATGTAAAGACCAGGTTCCCTCCGGAACCAAACGGATATCTTCATATCGGTCATGCAAAGGCACTGTGGATCGACTTTTCCACTGCAGAAAAATACGGCGGAAAATGCAATCTGAGATTTGATGACACGAACCCAGCAAAGGAAGACGAGGAGTTTGTTGACGCCATAATGGAAGACATTCATTGGCTGGGATATGACTGGGACAAGCTGTGCTATGGTTCATCATATTTTGATCAATGCTATGAACTGGCTGTAAAGCTCATAAAGAAAGGTGTAGCCTACGTAGACGATCTCACCAAGGATGAGATGAGAGAATACAGGGGAACGCTTACCGAACCGGGAAAGAACAGTCCTTACAGAGACAGGTCAGTGGAAGAGAATCTTGACCTCTTTGAAAGGATGAAGAACGGGGAATTCGAGGACGGAGCAAAGACCTTAAGGGCAAAGATAGACATGAGTTCTCCTAACATGAATATGAGAGATCCTGCACTGTACAGGATCCTGCACTTAAAGCATCATCAGACAGGAGACAAGTGGTGCATATATCCAATGTATGACTTTGCACATCCTATACAGGATGCTATTGAAGGTATAACACATTCACTGTGCTCACTGGAGTATGAGGCTCATAGACCCTTGTATAACTGGGTAGTCGAACAGTGTGAATTTGAACACAAGCCAAGGCAGATCGAATTTGCCAGGATGAATATCACAGATACCATAATGAGCAAAAGATATCTGAGAGCTCTTGTGGAGCAGGGCTATGTGGATGGATGGGATGACCCAAGGATGCCGACCCTGTGCGGAATGAGAAGAAGAGGCTACACCCCTACAGCAATAAAGGATTTCCTCTCAAGGGCTGGTGTTGCAAAAGCGGATTCAGTCATCGACTTCTCCATGCTTGAGCATTGTGTAAGGGAAGACCTGAATGCCCATGCCAAGAGACTGATGGGTGTTGTGGATCCTGTAAAGCTGGTGATCGAGGACTATCCGGAAGGAAAGACAGAGACACTTTATGCGGAAGACCTTCCTGGAAGCGAGGAGAAGCACGAAGTCAGTTTCTCAAGAGAGCTGTATATCGAAAAGGAAGACTTCATGGAAGTAAGGCCTAACAGCAAGTATTTCAGACTCTATGTCGGTGGAGAAGTAAGACTCAAGAATGCCTATATCATAAAATGTGAGAGAGTGGAAAAGGATGATAATGGTGAGATAAAGACCATCATCTGTTCACATGATCCTCTTTCAAAGACCGGGGACGTCAATGCCGGAAGAAAAGTCAAGGGCACTATACACTGGGTCGATGCCAAGACAGCCCTTCCTGCTGAATACAGGATATACGGACCTCTTATGGATGATGAAAAGGAAGGCGATTTCATAGAAAGGCTTTCATCTGATTCCAAGGAAGTAAAACACGGCTTTATCGAGAGAGAGATACTCAGCGCATCAAAGGGAGATAAGTTCCAGCTCCTAAGAAAAGGATATTACTGTACTGACAACAAGGACTTTGCTCCTGACAATATCGTCCTCAATGAGACAACAGGTCTCAGGGACACATTCAAAAAAGAAGTGGGGAAGGTAAATAAATGAGAGTAAGAACACGTTTTGCACCAAGTCCGACAGGATATATGCATATCGGTAATTTAAGGACAGCCCTTTATGCCTGGCTCTTTGCAAGACATAACAACGGACAGTTCCTTCTGAGGATAGAAGATACGGACAGAAACAGACTGGTGGAAGCAGCCAGTGATGTCATATTCAAAACACTAAGGGATACAGGTCTTGATTATGACGAAGGTCCTGATGTCGGTGGAGATTATGGTCCTTATGTTCAGAGCGAGAGAAAAGAGATATATGGGAAATATGCAAAAGCCCTGGTGGATAAGGGAGCTGCATATTACTGCTTCTGTACAAAGGAAAGACTTGATACTTTAAGAGAAGAGGCACAGAAGGAAGGAAAGGTCTTCAAGTATGACAAGCACTGCCTGTCACTTTCAAAGGAAGAGGTACAGAGAAGACTTGATGCCGGAGAAGAGTATGTCATCAGGCAGAACATCCCTCTTGAAGGGGAATCTTCCTACGATGATATGGTATATGGACATATCTCTGTTCCCATGAGCGACATGGAGGACAATATACTTCTTAAATCTGATGGATGGCCTACTTACAATCTTGCAAATGTCATAGATGACCACCTCATGGAGATAACCCATGTAATAAGAGGAATAGAGTACCTTTCATCCACTCCGAAATACAACCTGCTCTATGATGCACTCGGCTGGGAGAGACCAAAATATGTTCATCTGCCACCTGTAATGAAAGATAAAACAGCCAAGCTGTCAAAGAGGAACGGAGATGCTTCCTACGAAGATCTTATTGCAAAGGGATATCTGAAAGAGGCAATAGTAAACTACATTGCACTTCTTGGATGGAATGGCGGTGGAGAACAGGAGATATATTCACTTAAGGAACTCGCCGAGGCATTCTCACTCGAAGGACTCAGCAGATCACCTGCCATCTTTGATATAGAGAAGCTCACATGGATGAACGGTGAATACATTAGGAAATTAAGCCCTGAAGAATTCCTTGAAAAGGCTGCACCACATTTTGATAAGGCTCTCACAAGGGACGTAGACAGGGAAAAACTGGCAAGGATAATCCAGCCAAGGCTTGAGACACTTAATCAGATAGAGGAGAAGGTCTCGTTCTTTAATGAAGTACCTGAGTATTCCACAGACCTCTATTTCAACAAGAAGATGAAAACAACGCCGGAGAACTCTCTTGATCTCCTTAAGGAGGCAAGGGCTGAACTGGAAAAGGTCGGAGATTTCACGAATGATTCCCTGTATCAGGCACTTCTTGCAGTAGCCCAGAAAAATGAAGTGAAAAACGGAAGAGTGCTGTGGCCTGTAAGGATAGCTATAACCGGTACTGAAGTAACACCAGGCGGAGCTACTGAGATAGCAGAGATCCTTGGAAAGACAGAGACACTATCAAGGCTTGACTGTGCTATCGAAAAACTGGAGAAAAGCCTATGAAACTGATGTTTGCCAGTGATATACACGGCTCAGCATATTACACACAGAAACTGATCGACATATATGGGGATGAAAAGGCAGAAAAGCTGATACTTCTTGGAGACATACTCTATCATGGACCAAGAAATGATCTTCCATATGGTTATGAACCGAAGAAGGTATATGAGCTCCTCAATCAGATAAGCAGTGAGATACTGTGTGTCAGGGGAAACTGTGACAGTGAAGTGGATCAGATGGTACTGGATTTTCCGATAATGGCTGATTACATGATAATGTATCTCAACGGAAGGATGATATTTATCACACACGGTCATATATATAACAGGGAGGTATTGCCAAAGCTCAAAAAGGGCGATGTGCTCATACATGGACATACACATGAAAAGGTCATGAAGGACATGGGTGAGTATCTCTTTATCAATCCCGGCTCCCTGTCACTTCCAAAGGATGATGACACCCACTCATATATGATCTATGAGGATGGAACATTCTACATAAAGTCCATAGAGGGTCAGATCATCGATCAGATGACAATCTGACAAAGGTACAGCGATCAAAGGCTCCTCAAGGGAGTCTTTTTATGTATATAAATAAGATAATATGGCAATGGTTTCTGTACAAATATTCAAAATCTGATATTGACAGTTTTTTGTAATGTATGGTAACATTTGAAAAACCGAATAGACGGCTGTGATGAAGAGGGATCTTATCAGGACATCAGAGAGAACCGGTGGCTGGTGTAAACCGGTATGAAAAGATGGGATCTGTAGCTTCTGAGCCAAAGGGAAGAAAGCATTATGCAAGTAGAACCCTTACGCGATAGCTGCGAAAGTGCTTAGAGTCTGTTAGGACTTGAAGAGGGGCATATGTTCGTGAGAAATATGCAATTTGAGTGGTAACGCGGATCAGTATCCGTCTCATGTATGAGACGGATATTTTTTATTTTAGGAGGATAAGTAATGGACGTAACGAAATTGTCAGGACTTCAGTACAAGATCCTGGAAATGGCCGGAAGGATCAGGGATCTGAGAGAGATCTCCCGTTTCACACCTGAGGAGATGGCACAGAAAACAGGGACAACTACGGAAGAGTACCTTCTCTGTGAAGAAGGTAAGAGCGATCTTAACTTTGCATTCCTTTACAGATGTGCAAGCGCATTCGGTGTTGACGTCACGGATATCATCGAAGGTGAGAGCCCTAAGCTCTCGACATATACACTTACAAGATTCGGTGAAGGACAGAAGATCGAGCAGGCGCATGAGATGATCTATTACAATATGGCTGCAGGATTCAAGAATCGTATAGCAGATCCTCTATATGTAATAAACAAGTACTCTGATGAAGCGTTCAATTCCCCTATAGAGCTCACCACCCATGTAGGGCAGGAATTTGACCTTGTCATAAGAGGATCCCTGAAAGTTCAGGTCGGAGATCATACAGAGATACTGTATGAAGGCGATTCCATTTATTATGACAGTGGTATACCCCACGGAATGGTGGCTGCAGGAGGAGAGGACTGTATCTTCTATGCAGTAGTGCTTCACGATCAGCTCCAGGAGAATGCTGTTGCACAGAAAGCCATATTGCCTGAGACAAGAGAAAGAAAACCTGATACCGTATCCAGGATATATGAAAACTTCATTTCCACAAGAGAGGATGAGAATGGAAAACTGGAAGATATCAAGTTCAGGAACCAGGAAAAATTTAATTTTGCATTTGATGTCGTAGATGAGCTTGGTAGGAATAAACCTGACAAGCTGGCGCTCCTCTATGTTTCTGAAGCAGGAGAAGAGAAGGAATTCACTTTTAAGGACATAAAGGATGGATCTTCCCAGGCAGCAAATTACTTTACTTCTCTTGGCATAAAGAGAGGGGACAAGGTATTGCTGGTACTGAAGAGACACTATCAGTTCTGGTTCTCAGTGCTTGCATTGCACAAGATCGGGGCAGTTGCGATCCCTGCATCAAATCAGCTTCTGTCACATGATTTCAGTTACAGGATAAAAGCAGCAGGAGTAAAAGCTATCGTGTGTACAGCAGACGGAGATGTTGCACATCAGTTCGAGATAGGAGAAAAGGAAGCCGGAGTCGAACTTACAAAGATAATGGTAAACGGAAAGAGGGAAGGCTGGCATGATTTCAATGAAGAATATGGCCTTTTCTCCAGAAGATACAGAAGGATAGAAAGTTCACCGTGTGGAAGTGATCCAATGGTCATGTTCTTTACATCCGGAACTTCAGGATATCCGAAGATCGCTGCTCATAACTATAAATACCCTCTGGGGCATTTTATCACAGCAAAATACTGGCACCAGGTGGATCCCGAGGGGCTTCACCTCACAATCTCGGATACTGGGTGGGCCAAGGCAATGTGGGGTAAACTTTATGGCCAGTGGCTTTGTGAGGGAGCTGTATTTGTATATGATTTCGACAGATTCAATGCGGATAAGATACTGCCACTGTTTGCAAAATACAAGATAACCACTTTCTGTGCACCGCCAACGATGTACAGGATGCTTATCAAACATGATCTTGATAAGTACGATCTGTCTTCAATAAAACATGCGAGCATAGCAGGAGAAGCTATGAATCCTGAAGTATACAGGCAGTTTGAAAAGTCTACAGGAATAAGGATCATGGAAGGATTTGGACAGTCAGAATCAACAGTGATCATCGGAAACCTTATAGGAGATTCACATAAGGTAGGATCAATGGGAAAACCTGTTCCGTTATATGATGTACATCTTCTGACCAGTGATGGTCAGGAAGTGCAGCGTGGAGATACGGGAGAGATCTGCATCAATATCAAGAATGGAATACCGTGCGGGCTTGCATATGAGTATTACAACAGTCCTGAGATCACAGCAGAGACCTGGAAGGATGGGTTCTATCATACAGGGGATCTTGCATGGAAGGACGAGGATGGATTCTACTGGTATGTGGGAAGAGCAGATGACGTAATCAAATCTTCAGGATACAGGATAGGGCCATTTGAGATCGAGAATGTCATCATGGAACTGCCATATGTTCTGGAGTGCGGAGTGTCTGCAGCACCAGATGAGATAAGGGGACAGGTGGTTAAAGCCAGCATAGTGCTTGTCAAAGGTAAGGAAGGAACAGAGGAACTCAAGGAAGAGATCCAGAACTATGTAAAGACGCATACCGCTCCTTATAAGTATCCAAGGATAGTTGAATTCAGGGAATCACTTCCAAAGACCACCAGTGGTAAGATAATAAGATCAAAGCTGTGATTTAGGCAATTGATTTTGTAAGAAAAGGAAACGCTAATAGTTTCCTTTTTTTATGGTTCTATACTTTTAATTGGGGTCTAATAAAAAAATAAGAGACAATCAGGGATCAACTCGTTAAAATAAAGTTGTCAAAAATCATC
>CACZNR010000091.1 GCA_902782475.1 uncultured Eubacteriales bacterium | reverse complement strand
CTTGTAAAATACATTATGCTTGGGATCCTGAATATCTTGTCACAGGCCTGCTGCGAATACGCTCCCTCAACTCCCTGACATGCTACTATGGCTCTCTCAGGAAACAGATCAGGAGTTCCCTTAATGGTCTCATCTATCCTATCCTTGAGTTCAGAGGACGGATGCATGGCCCTTGATTCTGCACTGTTACAGATGTCCACTATGTCCTGAAACAGGGAATATGTGTAATTTGAATATTTTTCCCCTGCGGCAGCGGTAAGCGCAGAAAGCTTATTCCTTTCTACCTCACTGTCCGTAACGGGAAGATTCCTCTCTTTTTTATATCCTGCCATCTCACTGGATATATCAAGCCTCTGCCTGAAAAGTTCAAGCATCTGTCCGTCTATCTCATCTATCTTACTTCTGTAATCCTTCAATTCCATCCTCAGATCTCCTTTTTTCTTTCAAGATAAGCATCATATATCGCTATAGCGGTCACAGCCTCCACAACAGGTACCGCTCTTATCACTATGCACGGATCGTGTCTACCCTTTATGACAAGCTTTGCATTCTCCCCGCTTCCCATATCGACTGTATCCTGTTCCTTGAATATGGAAGGAGTCGGTTTGAAAGCGACCCTGTACACCAGAGGCATTCCTGTAGTGATCCCTCCGAGTATACCTCCATGATTGTTCGTTCTTGTCCTCACATTTCCATCCTCATAGAAGAATGCATCATTATTCTGGCTCCCATACAGATCCGTAGAGGAAAAACCATTACCGAATTCTATACCCTTTACCGCAGGTATGCCAAAAACAGCAGATGCTATACGGTTCTCCATTCCTTCAAACATGGGGTCTCCGATCCCTGCTTCAAGCCCAGTGACCTTGACTTCTACTATTCCTACCACGGAATCGCCGTCTTCCCTGGCTTTTTCTATAACAGAGCGCATTCTTTCACCTGACGTATCATCTATAACAGGGATGCTCTTCCCCTTTATCTCTTCCATCAGTGGAATCTCATCCTTAATGGTATCGAAGAGGGTGTCCTCTACGTCCTTTATCTTCTTTATATGGGCACCGATATGTATCCCCTCGTCTTCAAGTATCTGAATGATCACCCCTCCGGCTATACATAAAGGAGCGGTAAGTCTGGCAGAAAAATGCCCTCCTCCCCTTATGTCCTGAAAACCGGAATACTTCTTTTCCGCTGTATAATCCGCATGTCCCGGTCTTGGTCTTACTTTCAGTTCACTGTAATCCTTTGATCTGACATCATTATTCCTTATTACTGCAGCCAGTGGAGCGCCACAGGTATGACCTTCTATGATCCCTCCAAGGATCTCTATACTGTCTTCTTCCCTCCTGGCAGTAGACAGGTCTGTCCTTCCGGGAGCTCTCCTTGACATGAATGCATCAAGCTTATCCATGTCGATGCTTTTCCCCGCAGGGATCCCATCCACTACTACACCTATCCCTTCAGAATGTGACTGTCCGAAGACTGATACCTTTATGTTATTTCCATACATTGAGCTCATAAGACTGTTACCCTTCCTCCCAGCTTTGCAAGATCTTCAAAAAAAACCGGATATGATTTTCTGACTGCTTCAGTTCCTTCTATAACGATGTCACCTCTGGATATGACGGATGCTGTTGCTGCCATCATCACCATCCTGTGATCATTGAATGTTTCAGTATTTCCACCCCTTATGGAGCCTGTTCCTCTTATGGTAAGGCTTTCTCTATCTTTTTCTATGTCCGCTCCAAGGCTTCCCAGAATAGAGCAGATGGCTTCGAGCCTGTCGCTCTCCTTTAATGCAAGCCTCCCTGCATTTATAACCTTAGTAGTCCCTTCTATCCCGCAGGCAAGCAGAGACAGCGGAGGGATTATATCAGGTATCTCTCTTGCATCTATCACGATGCCATGGGGATCATGCCCGAGTATCCTTAATGAACGCTCCTCCCAGGCCGGAACGAATCCCATTTCCTTAAGTACAGACAGAATCTTTCTGTCACCCTGGATAGAATCCTCCCTGAGTCCATTGACAACGACCTTTCCCCCTGTCAGTGCTGAAGCCACCAGAAAAAATGCCGCATTGGACCAGTCCCCTTCTATGCTGAAAGATCCTTCGAGATCATAATCCTGCTTACCCTTTATGTAAAAAGTACGTTCATCCTTTCTGCCCGGGTCTATTCCTGACCTTTCAAGGCAGTCAATGGTAAGATCTATATACGGGGATGACTCAATGGTCTCAGTTATCCTTAAGACGCTGTCCTCTTCCAGGAGGGGAAGTGCAAACAGAAGTCCGCTTATGTACTGTGAAGAGATGTTGCCTGGTATGGTATATACTCCGCCCCTGAGCTTTCCCTCACAGGAAAGAGGTGACATCCCCTGTTTTCCAAGCACGGCTCCGTGAGCTGTCAGTTCTTCATATAACGGACTGAGCGGCCTCTTCGGAAGCCTTCCCTCACTGTAGAGCTCATACCTTCCTCCCATTGCAGCAACGACAGGAAGCATGAAGCGGAGCGTCGATCCGCTTTCCCTGCACATGAGCCTTATTACATCTTCATCCGGAAGATGTCCCTTTTTAAGTTGCAGATAATCTCCGTTCCTTCTGACTTCAGTTCCAAGAGCTCTCAGGCAATCTGCTGTTGCCAGAATATCTTCAGAATCCAGAGGACAGTATAAGTCAACTTCCTTCCCGGACAACCCGGCACATATGAGATATCTGTGAGCATATGATTTGGAGGGTATTGCCCTTACCGTACCTTCAAGTTTGCCCTTACCTATAACAGCTCTCATGCCAGTCCTTCCTCCAGGAACGATCTGACCTCATTTAATGGTGTCTTCATTATCTCAACTATTCCTGTATCTCTTGGTATGACAAGATTTATGGTGCTTCCTGAACGCTTCTTGTCTGAAAGAGATACTTCAAAAAGTTCATCTGCACTGTATGTACATTCAGATGGCAATCCATAAAGATCGAGTATCCCAAGAAGCCTTTCAAGGACTCTTTCCTTGCAAAGGCCTTTTTTTACGGCTGCTCTTGTTATGATGGCCATGCCTATTGCCACTGCTCTTCCATGGGATATGCTGTATCCCGAGCATTTCTCCACAGAATGACCAAAGGTGTGTCCGAAATTGAGTATCTGTCTTATCCCAAGGTCATGTTCATCTTCGTTTACGACATCCCTTTTTATCTCTATGCATCTTCCTATTACTTTTTCCCTGTCGGTGAATATCCCTTTTTCCAGTTCAGAGAACAGCTCCCCGTCCCTGATCATTCCGTATTTTATGACTTCTGCACATCCGTCTCTGAAAACATCCTCAGGAAGTGTTGAAAGCATGCTGTAATCACATATCACCAGCTCCGGCTGATAGAATGCTCCTGCAAGATTCTTTCCTTCATCAAGATCTATGGCTGTCTTTCCGCCTACGGAAGAGTCCACCATTGCAAGGAGCGTTGTTGCTACCTGTATAAATGCTATTCCGCGAAGATATGTTGCAGCAGCAAATCCGGCCATGTCGCCTACTACCCCTCCTCCCAGTGCCAGGATTACGTCGCTTCTTGTGAGGCCCTCCCTGGCAAGGAAGTTCAGTATGCTGAGATAATTGCTTCCGTTCTTTGAATTTTCTCCATGAGGCAGTATGTACTGAGATATCTCATTGGAAGAAGGTATGAGCCCCCTCACCTTTTCCATGTACAGAGGAGCCACGTTATCATCCGTTATCACAGCTATCTTTCTTTCAGGAAATCTGTCCATGAGAAAAGCCGGCAGTCCCGCAAGTGCTCCTTCTTCGATCAGTATGTCATAACTTTTTGAGGCATCCACTCTTACCTTCATTACCTGCCACCGTCCACTTCTTCCTTGGCTATCCTGCCTTCCTTCAGAAGATCATGAAGTCTCTTTTCATCCTTCTCTTCCAGAGCTTCCTTGTATTCTGTAAGAGAATCTATGTAAATGCCAAGTTCCTTTATGAGTTCATCCCTGTTTGCCATGAAAAGCTCAGTCCACATGTCTTCGTTGAGCCATGCAACTCTGGTAAGATCCTTGTAGCTGCCTGCTGAATAGCCTTTATGTTCCCTTGCTGTAGGGCTCTTAATGAATGCATTGGATACTACATGAGCCATCTGGGAAGTAAACGCTATCATGGAATCATGCTTCTGTGCTGTAGTAACTACATATCTTCCGAATCCGGCAGGACTCAGAAGCTGTTTAGCCCTGTCAAGAAGCTCAATGTCATCAAATCTCGGTGGCACCATTATCATGGATGCTCCCTTGAAAAGCGATGCCCTGCTCTTCAGGAATCCGGAGAACTGTGTCCCTGCCATCGGGTGCCCTCCGATAAAAGTGAATCCGCATTTCTCTGCAAGCTCAAAAAGCGGACCGCATACAGCCTGCTTCACTCCGCAGCAGTCCATCACAAGTGTATCCTTTGATATCAGGTCCTTCTTGCTCTCTATGTAGTCTATCGTGGACTGAGGATACAGTGCCACAAGGAGAAGATCACACTCTCCGATATTCTCGTCAGTAAGCTCATCATCGATGGCATTGACTGTCTTTGCAAGAAGTATCGTCTCCCTGCTCCTGTTTGCCCCAAGCACCCTGTAATCCGAGTTTTCCTTGAAAGCCTTGGCAAGGGAGCCTCCTATAAGGCCAAGACCTACTATACCTACCGTAGTCATCCTGCCACCACCTTTCTGATCTCAAAGATCTCCTTTGCTATAGCTTCAAATTCCTCAGGTGTCACTGACTGTGCTCCATCACTTAGAGCATGAGGCGGATCATTATGTACTTCTATCATGAGACCATCAGCTCCTGCAGCTGTTGCAGCCAGTGCCATCGACTTTACATATCTTGCCACTCCTGTTGCATGGCTTGGATCGATGATCACCGGAAGATGTGACAGCTCCTTTATGACAGGTATTGCTGAGATATCCAGAGTATTCCTTGTATATTCCTCAAAAGTCCTTATTCCTCTCTCACAGAGTATGATATTCTCATTTCCGCCTGCCATTATATATTCAGCGCTCATAAGCAGTTCTTTTATCGTATTTGCAAGTCCTCTCTTGAGAAG
>CACZNR010000090.1 GCA_902782475.1 uncultured Eubacteriales bacterium | reverse complement strand
GTGATACTTTTACGCACGACTCAGAACGCAAAGATAAAGGGCGATGCGGCCATCGCAATGATATCTGTGGGAGCACTGGCATTCGGATATCTCATCATGAACATATTTGCCAAGAACTCCGCAAATCTCTCGGGAGACGTCTGCACCACACTTTTCGGATCCACATCAATACTTACCCTTACAGGCACAGAAGTCTGGATCTCGGTGATAATGTCAGTCGTAGTGGTGACACTGTTCGTCATATTCTATAACAGGATATTCGCAGTGACCTTTGATGAGAACTTTGCAAAGGCGGTAGGCACCAATGTAGAGCTTTACAATCTCCTTATAGCCGTGGTCATAGCAGTCATAATAGTGCTTGCTATGAATCTCGTGGGCTCGCTTCTCATATCGGCCCTGGTCATATTCCCGGCACTTACGGCCATGAGATTGTTTAATAATTACAAAGCGGTTACAATATTCTCAGCAGTGTTCTCAGTATTCTGTGCTTCTGCAGGGATACTGATCTCAGTAGTGGCAGGAACTCCTGTAGGTTCCACCATAGTAGCAGTCAACGTGTTTGGTTTTACTGTCAGCGCAGTCATAGGTGCACTGAGAAAGGCATGAAGATGAAATACAGAAGGATCACGGCACTTCTGACCGTCCTTGTATTCGTTGCATTCATGAGCGGATGCTCGAAGAATGACGGGTCTGCAAGTGACAAGACAAAAAAGAATAATGCAAAGACCGTAAGTGAGATCCTCAATGATGAGGAGATCATAGACGATGAGGAAGAATACAACTGGGACGAGGACATGAAGAGATTCAGCCATGATTTCAAGACATATCCGACTCCTGACGACATCGATGTGGACCTTACAAAGATGAGTGCCACCATGATCTATTCGGAAGTATCAGCCATCCTGTATGAAACTGAGAAGTATATAGGAAAAAAGATAAAGATGCATGGAAATGCCACGTTCTTTTATGATGACATACTGGATCAGTACTACTTTGCCTGTGTCATCCAGGACGCAACACTCTGCTGTGCACAGGGCCTTGAGTACGTGCTCATAGATGAGTATTCATACCCTTACGGATATCCGGCTGAGGGAGAATATATCGAAGTGGTAGGGACGCTTGATACATATAACGAGGGTGAGCTCGTTTATGTGACCCTCAAGGATGCCATACTCGTATCGTGATAAAAACAGGAAATACAGGCCCTGTTCCTTGCAGAAGAAGGGCTTTTTAATGGAAAGGAATTAAGGACAGAAATGATAAAGCTTGTGATCTTTGACCTCGACGGTACCATAGCGGATACCATACCTGACATAGCAAATGCCATCAGGAAGACCATAAAAAGATACGGTGACTATGGTGACTTAAGGGAGCAGACCAGAAGAGCCATCGGAAACGGTGCAAGAAAGATGCTTGAGCGCATATATCAGTGGAACGGCATACCAATGGATGAATTTGATGATGACCTCAGGTTCTATACAGAGCTCTATGCAAGGGAGAACTGCATAGATACAGTGCTCTATCCGGGCACAATGGAGATGTTCGAGGAGCTGAGGAAAAAGGGCATAAAGCTCGCAGTGGCCACCATGAAACCAAAGGGAGCCACCAACGGAGTGCTTAACAGCCTCGATGTCGCAAAATATATGGAGATCATACTTTCGGCAGATGACATGGAAAAGGCAAAGCCGGATCCATGGTCAGTGAACTACATATGTGAAAAGCTTGGCATATCGCCAAAGGAGACCATCATGGTAGGTGATTCCATGACAGACGTGGGATCAGGGATAAACGCTGGAGCAGTAAGTGTTGCAAGGCTCGGCGGCTACTATGACCAGAGCATAATGGAAAAATGTGAAGCTGACTATTTCATACACGATATAACAGAGATAATGGATATCGTCAGGGAAAAGGAAGATAAGTAAAAAGGACCGAAGCATCCGCAAGGGTGCTTTTTTCGTGCCACAGGGCAGAAAAAATAATTGTGCCAGGTTACAGGAAAAGTTCCATAATTCATATATTTGTAACAAATATTTTTGTATAATTTTCTTTGTAAAAACAGGTTTAAAAGTGAGTTAACAATGGATAAGATCTATAGTCAAAAAGACAACTGCTATATAATCACACCATCCGGTTATCTTGATCTCTACAACATACCTGAGATACAGGAAACTATGGCGGACCTTAAGGGCACGGATGTAGTGATAGAGTGTGATGACTTAAGATACATGGATTCAGCAGTCATCAGGTTTTTTGCAAGATTTGCCGATATTCTCAGGGAAACAGGCAACAGGCTCATATTCGTAAATCTCAAGGATTACATGAAGGGCATAGTGAATATGGTAGGACTTACTGATAAGTTCGTATTTGAATATACAGGGGAGGACAGGGCATGAACAGCAATATCAGTCTGAGACTTCCTTCGGATTCAAAGTATATACTACCTCTGAGACTCTTTATTGCCGGCGTTGCCATAAGGATGGATTTCCCGGCGGAGACCGTGGAAGATATCAAGATGGCGAATGCAGAAGCGGGAAGCATTCTCATCAATGGGGCAAAGGAAGGCTCTGAGCTTTTTGTGGAAGTATTCCAGGAAGGCAGGAATATGATAGTTGAGCTCTCAGTTGACAGTTTCAATGACAATGTTGCCGTGGACGACATCTCCAGTGCGATCCTTTCAGCAATGTCGGACGAATGCGAGCTCATATACAGGAACGGTACATGTTCCAAGATCCGTATTAAATTTGAGAACTGAATTTTCAGAAGGATAAGTGTGTCAGTAAAAAATGTCAGATTTGTCAAAGATTGAGACAGATCAGCTTATGGAAATGTACAAGGATACAGGGGATGTAGCTATCAGGAATGTGATAGTGGAGAGGAACCTGGGCCTTGCAGCTAAGATAGCTTCAAAATTTATTGGAAGGGGAGTGGATTATGAAGATCTGTTCCAGGTGGCTTCGCTTGCCCTAATAGGGGCGATCGACAGGTTTGACGTCACCAAGGGATACAGGTTCTCCACCTTTGCTTCGCCTACCATAATCGGAGAGATCAAGAACTATTTCCGTGACAAGACAAGGCTCCTGCACATAACAAGGAACGACAGTGAGCAGCTGATGAAATACAATGAGGTCAGGGACAGGCTCGAGAAGCAGGGCATCTTTTCCATCGATTCCATAGCGAAGGAAATGGGTGTTCCGGAAGAACGTGTCATGGAGCTAACGGAGATGCAGTCATCTCTTGGCGTATCCTCCCTGGACAGACTGATAAGTGATGACAGTGACAACGCTCTTAAGGACCTTATCGGTGAAGAGGATTCCAGCTTTGAAAGGATAGAATTAAGGGAAGACCTGGACAGGATAGTATCCGTACTCGATGAGAAGGAAAAGATCATTTTCGGATGCAGGTTCATGGACAAGATATCCCAGAAGGATGTGGCAAAGCGCATAGGGACCTCACAGATGTATGTATCACGTGCAGAGAGGCGTATAATCCGAAAGATAAAAGAGCTGTTTGGAGATGAATTGAATGGATAATAATACTAGCTCCAGAAGGAGGACGCAGAGACCTTATGAAGGCGAAAGGCGGAATCGCCGCATGCCTGAGGCAGCAAGGTCAGCCTCCAGAGGAAGAAGGAATAACATAAGAAGACATACAGTGTCACAGGGCACAGGAAGACGGGGAGATAACAGCTTCCTTAAGAAGCTTCCTCTTTATGGTACTATCCTTGTGCTGGCCGTTGCCGTGGTGATACTTGCAGTGAACATATTCAAGCCAAAGACCTTTGCGGTTGAATCAGGAGCCATGAGCTTTCAGACAGACGCAAACGGCATAATGATAAAGAACGAGACTCTCTATTCTGCAGAAGGATACGGAAGGGCAGACTATGTTGCCCAGGACGGACAGTTCGTGCAGACGGGCACTCTCATAGCTGAGGTATATTCAAATGACTATACCGATAACGATTACAATACTCTGAAGGAACTCAGGGAAAAGATCCTGGACTATCAGCAGAACAATGCCCAGACCGGGGTCATAGACCAGGACATGGCTTCACTTGACGAGCAGATTAACAGAATAAGCGATCAGATAAGGAAAGTCATATCAAAGGAGCAGGAAGGCGACCTGAGACAGCTTCAGATAGACATCACAAGGCTCATGGATGAGAGAAGTAACATCATGAGAAGCGCAGCCAAGGAAGATTCACAGCTGTCCTCCTACTATGAGCAGGAGAGGACCCTTGTGGAAAAGATCAAGAACTACAGAAGGGATCTCATTGCAGAAAAGGACGGAATGGTCTCATTCTATTTTGACGGAACTGAGACTGTACTTTCTCCTTCCACCATGGGCAACCTTACGGTAAAGACCATAAACAACATCCTCAGCGGAAGACTTGGCATAGACCTTTCAAATACCGTAAAGCCTCTCTACAAGATAGTAGACAGGAATGACTGGTACATTGCAGTCCTCATGGACAAGGCAGTGCCTGAATTCATAGAAGAGCAGAAGTACGTTGTAGCCTTTACCTTCGGCAATGACTATACATATGAGGGAAAACTTGTAAGCCATGTGGAAGACAACGGCAAGTTCATCTATATCTTCAATTTCCAGGAGAACATAGATAAGCTGCTGAGGGCAAGAAGGATAAGCTGCAACATCTCAGTAAGATATACCGGCCTTCAGGTGGACAGCAAGGTAGTAAAGGTCAAGGACGGACAGACAGGGGTATATTACCTCAAAGACGGTGAGAAGACCTTCGAACCTGTGGATGTACTCATAACACAGGGAGGAAAGAGCATAATAAAGGTGAAGGGCAGTTCTTCTGCCCTCAAGGATGGAAGCGAGGTGTTCTTCTGATATGTCAGTTACTGAGAATCTTGCCACAGTCAACGAGCTCATAAGGGAGTCTGCTGAGAAGTCCGGAAGAAAGAGGGAGGACATCACTCTGGTGGCCGTTTCCAAGACCGTTGACACAGCAAGGATACAGGAGGCAGTGGATGCCGGACAGACTGTACTTGGTGAGAACAGAGTACAAGAGATGGTAGCAAAGATCCCTGAACTACCACATTTTGTGCAATGGCACCTCATAGGCAGATTGCAAAAGAATAAAGTAAAGTATATAATTAAAAAAAGTGAACTTATCCATTCGCTTTGCAGTTTTGATGTTGCAAAGGAGATCGACAGACTGAGCAAGAAGGAGAGTGTCATAACACCGTGTCTGCTTCAGATAAACATCGGTCATGAGGCTTCAAAACAGGGACTTGAGATGGATGAGGTCGATGATTTTATAGAGACATTAGCTGAACTCGACAGCATATATATAAAGGGCCTTATGGCCATTGCACCACAGGTGGAAGATCCTGAAGATGCCAGAAGCTACTTCAGGGAGATGAAGGATAAATTCGACAGCATTAAGGAAAGGAAGAATGTCTGTATGAAGTATCTCTCTATGGGAATGTCCCATGATTTCCAAGTGGCAATAGAGGAGGGAGCTAATGTTGTTCGTATTGGATCGAAAATATTTGGAGAACGTATATATTTGTAAGAGGAGACAGTTGGTATGAGCTTTTTCAAGAAGAATTTTGGCAAGAAAAACAATAATGAAGAGTATTATGAAGAGATACCCGGAAGATATGACGACGAGGAATATGATGACTTCGATGACTATGAAGACGAAGACTATGATTATTCCTACGAAGACGACAGACAGTATGAGTCAGCAAGGGCTCCTCGTACCAGCAGAAGGACAAAGGATACTTCATATTCAGCAAATGAGCCAAGCATAAGCACAAGAAGAGGTTCTGTAGGATCACAGTCAAGAGGAAGCAATGTGGTCACGATGGATGACTATCCAAGACAAGGCAGTCAGTATGTAAATGACAGGGATATGAAGATGGTGATCTTCAAGCCATCATCATATGATGAGACAGAGAGCGTGATAGATTCTCTCAAGGCAAGAAAGCCTATCGTCATCAACCTCGATGAGATAAATCCAGCTGTTGCACAGAGGATACTGGACTTCATAAGCGGTGCAGTATATGCCCTTAACGGCGACATCAGAAGAGCAGCAAGGAATATCTTCGTAGTAGCTCCTTCAAATATAGAGATCTCCTCAACGGGACTCGACGATGATTCAGTAAACGGAGAACTCTGATAACCGGAGAGATCTGATACATGAGCGAGTTTCGTGATTATGTAGACGGCATAAAGTTTGAGACCAGCTGGAAACGTTACAGAAAACAGCCGGTTGATGATTTTGTTGCCAAGGTAAGGGAAAATGTTGCCTCCATGGAGGAGGAACTGAATGCTCTCAGGGCCGAGAATGAAAAATACAAGGCACAGACTGAGCAGATAGTTGGTGCACTCATCACAGCACAGGTACGTTCCAGGGAGATAATGGACGATGCCAGCAAAAAGGCTGCTGACATAGTGGGTGAGGCTGAAAAGGAAAAGGAAGCCCGCCTGGAAGAGATGAGGCAGAAAGACATAGAGCTCAATGAAGAGTATGAGAGCAAGAAGAACGATCTGGCAAAGAACGTGGATGCTCTTGTGGAGATAAAGAATCAGTTCCAGGAGACCATAGAAAAGGATATCATAGGATTCCTTGCAAGGATGAAGGATCTTGGTTCTACACGGTTCCTTGAACAGCTTTCTGAAGAGCAGAAGGAGACCCTCAAGCTCACCGCAAAGAAGGACGATGACAAGAAGGTCGAGGTCGACGAGAACGGTGAAGTAAAGGGAAGTGAAGGAACTGAGAAGAAGTTTGGCATCGACCTCAAGGACCTGAACATAGATCTCCCGGATGATACTGAGCTCAAGAGCATAATAGAAGATCTGTTCTGATAATAAATTGTTTATATGACCTCTGCTTCGGGCAGAGGTCTTCTAATATTCATCTAATCTTTCAATGTTACGTTCATTATGGATATCTGTTTTTTGGAGGATGATACATGAGGATCTTATTTGCAGAGGATGAGAAAGATCTCAACAGGATAATAAAGAGAAAACTCAGGGATGAAGGATACAGTGTGGATGCCTGCCATAACGGGGAAGAGGCAATGTTAATGCTTAAAGTGGCAGAATATGATGCATGCATACTCGACATCATGATGCCAAAGATGAACGGACTTCAGGTCCTTGAAAGGATGAGAATGGATGGGATAATGACACCGGTGCTTTTTCTTACTGCCAGGGATTCCATAGAGGACAGGGTCACAGGCCTTGACCTTGGTGCAAATGATTATCTTGTGAAGCCATTTTCCATGCAGGAGCTCATGGCCAGGGTGAGAGCGATGCTTCGCGCCTCACATGCCGGTGGTTCAGCCGTCATGACCATAGACGACCTTGAGATAGATACAGCAAGACGGAGCGTCAGAAGGGGCGGTCAGGTCATAGATCTTTCACAGAAGGAATATGCCCTTCTTGAATATCTGGCAATGAACAGGAATATCGTGCTGTCCAGGGACCAGATAGAAGAGCATATCTGGGACATGGACTATGAAGGCGGTACCAATGTAGTTGATGTCTACATAAGTTATCTCCGCCGCAAGATAGATGACGGTCATGAGAGCAAACTCATAACCACAGTGAGAGGAAGGGGCTATTGTCTTAAGGGATGAAAAGAAAAGGAAGCATAGTTTTCAAATTATCATTGTTCATATCAGTCATGCTTGCACTTCTGGTGATACTTACGTCCCTTATCGTCATTACCATAAGCAGAGGGGTCCTGGACAGCAATGTGAGGGACTTTCTCATAAGTACGGTGGAGCAGGATGTCAGCACCATAAGGATAACTGAAACGGAAGAGAACAGGACAGAGAACATATATTATCCTTACGGCGAAGGATACATCGAGATAGACATGGATTTTCTGAAGACCGTCGGCAATGTATATGCAGCAATTTATACTGGGGCAGGAGAGTTCGTATACGGGGAGCTTCCGGTTTACATGGTTGAGCCTTTTACATACACCTACACCTATGTATACAATCATGACGGAGTCAGATATCAGGTATATGACAGGAAGATACCTGTGGTCGGTGCAGAGCATGGGGAGCTCTGGATAAGAGGTGTGGTCTCAAAGCAGCAGAGCGAGGCACAGCTTGGAAAGATAATCTCTGTTACGCTGCTTTTCGTGCCGGTGCTGGCAGTGGTTGCCATGGCCGGCGGATACTTCCTCATGCAGATGCTCCTAAAACCTTTAAAGGAGATACAGCAGACGGCAGGACAGATAGCTTCCGCCACAGATCTCAGCAAAAGGATAGAGATAAAGCGCGATGACGAGATAGGAAAACTATCAGGATCCCTTAACACCATGATGGACAGGCTGCAGGAATCCTTTGAGAATGAAAAAAGGTTTACCAGTGACGTTTCACATGAACTTAGGACTCCTCTTTCCGTGATACTCGGAGAAAGTGAATACATGCTGGAGAAGGAATGCGAAAAGGAAGAATATGCCGAAGCCCTTGAAGTCATACAGAGACAGGGCAGGAAGATGGATACCATTGTAAACGACATGCTGAGCTTCTCAAGGATGGATCAGGGCATAGAGAACTACTGCTTTGAAAAGACCAATCTCTCGTCACTGGTAAGGGATGTGGTGACAGAATGCGGAAAATGGGATAGGAAAGGAATACAGTTAAGTTCAGAGATAGAAGATGACATATATGTTTCAGGAAATGCATTCCTGCTTGAGAGGATGACAAGAAATCTCATTGACAATGCCTATAAATACGGAAACGAGAACGGACATGTGGATGTGAGACTTGTGACAGAAGACGGATATGCACGGCTGTCAGTTGAGGATGACGGCATAGGCATATCTGAAGAGGACAGGGATAAGATATTCCTTCGATTCTACAGGGCGGACGCATCAAGGACCGAAGAGGGTACAGGGCTCGGGCTCAGCATGGTAAGCAGGATAGCTGAGCTCCATGATGCAAGGATCGAACTTCAAAGTGAAGAAGGAAAGGGAAGCTGTTTCAGCATAATCATAAAAATAAATTAAACTCTAATGTTCATCTAATATTGAACTGATATATTTAGGTCAGTAAAAAGAAAGGAACGAAAGACGATGAAAGGAAAAAAACTGATACTGACCATAGCACTGGTAGTGGCGATACTTGCAACTGCAGGAGTGGGAACAGCATATGCTGCAAAGGAGATAGCCAAGAGCAGTGCCATAGGAGAAGAGAATGCAAGGAACTTTGCCTTTGTTCAGGCAGGGATATCCCCTGAGCAGGCAGTAGTAACAGAGACTGAATTCAAATACAGTGGCGGAAGATTCGTATATGAGATCGAATTCACAGCTGAAGGCAATAAATATGAATACACCGTTGATTCAAAGAACGGCCAGATCATAGAGGAAGAGATCGAGGGACTGTATGATGGATCACAGGTAACAGAAAAAGTAACTGAAAAGGAAGAACCGGCAGAGAAGAAGCTCATAGGAGTCGACAAGGCAAAAGAGATAGCCATAGAGGCCTCAAAGGAGAATGCATCATCTGTAAAGGTCAACGAAGCCAGGGCTGAGAAGGAAGACGGACGTGATGTATATAAGATAGAGTTCGTCACCAGTGAAAAGGAATATGAGTATGAGATAGATGCCTATACCGGAGCGATACTGGAACAGAGCAGCGAACCTCTTGAAAAGGATGAAAAGCCTCAGAAGAGTGAACCGGCTCCTTCAGGAAGTGACAAGAAGGAGACTGATAAGAAGGATGAGAAAGAGACCAAGCCTTCAGATACAGGTAAAAAGGACATGATCACGCTGGATGAAGCAAAGAAAAAAGCGCTCAAGAAAGCAGGTCTCTCATCAAAGGACGTGAAGTTCACAAAGGCTAAGATCGGTACCGAGAATGGAAAAAAGGTCTATGAGATAGAATTCACTGTAGCAGGAAAGGCAGAATATGAAGCTGAGAT
>CACZNR010000089.1 GCA_902782475.1 uncultured Eubacteriales bacterium | reverse complement strand
GAGGATCCAAGGGTAACTGCTGCAAGGGAGCTTGAGGAAGAGACAGGCTTCAGGGCAGGAAAGGTCACACTGCTTGGAAGCTGCAGTCCAAATCCTGCGCTGTTTTCAAATACACTGCACATATGTCTCTGTGAAGACATAGAAAAGGTAAGTGAACAGCATCCTGACGAAGACGAAGTCATAACCTATTTTGAAAGGCCTGTTGAAGAGGTCATAGATGACTACTGCAGCGGGGAATACATGCATGCGTACATGGGAACAGCCCTTGCCATGTATCTTAGGGAAGAAAGAAAAAAGGGGTCCAGATGAGGAGCAGTTGAGTTATGAAAGAGTCCGGAGATCATTCCGGGCTTTTTTCATCCTCCTCTTTACTGCTGACGCGGGTCCTTATATATCTCACGAGATAGACGATTAATACAAGAACAGCAAACATCAGCAGGAAACCCAGGAGTCCCGCGGCTATGTCTGCAAATTCCATGTTTCCTGTGCCTGTTATCTTCTGTCCGATCTCTATGGCCAGGGTAAGTCCCGTGAGCAGTGAGAAGACATATATGAATGTTATGGCAAAGTACAGCTTCCTGTTGGCTAGGGCCTTGAATATAGGATAAGTGACAAGGACTGCCAGCAGTCCCATGAGCCCGATGATCATGAAGTGGAGGAACTTGTCATCGATCCCTGGGATCAGTGAATACATGAGAGCAGATATATGGTCGTGTATCCTTGCGATTAGAAGAGTCAGCTGTTTTAATAAATGTGCCATGATCCTGTCCTTTCAGTTACTGCCTTAATTGTATGTTGGCAGTTCCGGGAAGTCAAAATAAACTATTAACATTTTTTCTGTTTTTCTTCATAATATAGGTAAGAGGTGAATGTAATCAGGAGAATTCATTATGAAAAAGATAGAACTTGAAAGCTTTGAGCTCATAGATGATCATTGCCATCCTTTTCCCGTATCCAGGGAACCGGAGGATTTTGCCAGAAATGCCTGCATAGGCCTGTATCCCGTTGAATCAGAAGACATGAGAAACACTGTATATTATCAGATGCTTCTGAATGAACTGCGCCGTTTCCTTGACATGAAGGGCGATTCGGATGACGAGGTGATCTCCGAAAGGAACAGGCGCGCAAGGGGAGACAGGGAAAACTATACAAAGGCTCTTTACAGGGAAGCAGGATATTCCTCACTTCTCGTGGATTTCGGTTATCCAATAAGCCAGAAATACAATAAGGATGCGAAGTTAAGCGCCTCTGAAGTACAGGAGATGTACGACTGCTGTGAGCCTGATGTAAAGCTTTACAGCATCAACAGGATAGAGTGGGTCGCCAACAGCCTCATGGAAAAGGAAACACCTTTTGACAGGTTCGAGGAGCTCTTCTATGAAGGATGCAGGGACATGATAAAAAAGGAAAACCTCATTGCCCTTAAGTCAGTCATAGCATATTACACAGGACTTGAGGTACAGGTCCTTTCAAAGGATGAAGTAAGGCGCGGATATGAAAGATACATGAAGGATCCTTCAGACAAAAACGCCGAGAAGATATTCAGGGACTATACATTTATCCTTGGAACGAACATCGCAAGGATGCTGGATATCCCTCTTCAGATACATACAGGCCTTGGAGACAGCCCAGACTGCAATCTTTTAAAATGCAACCCGTTCCTGCTTCATGAGGTCATTAACCTTCCTGATGTGAGAAACACAAAGCTCATGCTCATACACGGAAGCTATCCGTATCTTGAAGAACTGGGGATGCTCCTCAATCACTATACGAATATCTATGCAGACATGTCTTCCTTCTGTCCTTATGCAGGGATAGCAGCAGAGGACAAGGTCCTGAAGCTTTTTGAGATGGCACCCCTTAACAAGGTCTGTTTCGGGACAGACGGATGCTGCATACCTGAACATACATGGTTTGGCGGAGTATATATGAAGAGAGTCCTTGCAGGAGCTCTTCAGAAGCTGGTGGACAGCGGTCACATATCATATGAATTTGCCGTCAGGTCCGCAAGGAACATCCTTTCTGACAATGTAAAGAGGATATACGGGATCTGACCATGGACAGGAAGAGGATATATGAAACTCTTAGAAGATTCAGGGAGTCCGGTCCCCATCACGTGCTATGCGGATTCGACGGGTACATCGATACCCTTGTGAGGCTCAGGAAGAGTCCTCTTAAGGAAGACTACTTTGAGACTGTGGAGGACTTCGCATCCTTCATATCAAAGGAAAGGAACCAGAGCTCAGACATCTCTGTGGTAAAGAAGCTGGAGCATTATGGAGGCAATGCGCCCATATTTGCATATTCTGCAGCTGAGAAGGGTATCACTGTATCTCTTGTGGGAGCCATGGGGTATCCGGTGATCGACAGCCATTTTCCGTCCCACAGCAACATCCATATGTATTCAGTTGCACAGCCTGCTGAGACCTATGCACTGGAATTCAGTGACGGAAAGGTGATGCTTGGTGACATAGAGAGCCTTAAGGATATGGACTGGAACTTTTTGAAGGAGCGTGTGGGGTCTGAGAAACT
>CACZNR010000088.1 GCA_902782475.1 uncultured Eubacteriales bacterium | reverse complement strand
CGACATTGTATTCTCTCATCTTGTGAAAACTCCTTTTCCAAAAGGTATTCATAGTATACATTTTAAAAGATGGATATTCAAGTCAGTGAGATGCATAATGATGCATTATAAAATGTATCTAATGCATATTACCATGATGAATAAGAAACTGATAAGATGTTATAATTTATGGAGAAGTTTTTCGGAGGATTGTTGTGATGGATGATATTCAGATCCTTAACAGATTGATAAAAGCCTCTGGTGTCACCGGAAATGAAAGGGAAGTTTCAGAGGTAATAAGGGATCTTTTCAGTGCATATTCTCCATTCGTATGGCAGGACAGATATGGAAATGTATTTGCCAGGATAGGGGAAAAGAAGGAACCTGAAGTCATGATAATGGCTCATATGGATGAGATAGGACTCATGGTGACCGGTATTGAAAAGAACGGACTGCTCCATTTCACAAACGTTGGAGGGGTGGATCCAAGGGTCCTTCCTGGCAGTGAAGTGCTGGTGCTTGGGACTGAAAAGATACCGGGCGTAATCGGTGCCATCCCGCCTCATCTTACTCATGGAAAGACAGGGGAGGCGTATCCCATGGAGGGGCTCTACCTTGATACAGGACTTTCCTATGAGCATGTTACTGAGAAGATACACGTAGGAGACTATATAACATTTGCTCCAAGGGATGTTGTGAGGCTTAAGAATGGATATGTTTCTTCCAAGACACTTGATGACAGGGCATTGATACTGGTCATGCTGAAGATGATGGAAGAGCTGAAGCATTACAGACTGGACTGTTCTGTAGTGTTCTGTGCATCTGTCCAGGAGGAAAGAAGTGGAGTAGGAGCGATGACAGGTGCATTTGGATTGCATCCTGACATGGCTATTGCAATAGATGTGCATCACGGCATGACTCCGGGATGCAAACCTTTTGAAGCTTATCCTATGGACAAGGTGATAATCACTAAGGGAAGCAATATACACGAGAAGATGTTCTCCATGCTCATGGATGCTGCAAAGAGGATAAACGTTGACGTGGCAGTGGATATAGAGATGGGAGAGACCGGAACTGATGCATGGGACATTCAGGTCCAGAGGGGCGGCATTCCGTCAGCCATAGTATCACCTCCGCTGAGATATATGCATACATCAGTGGAGACCATAGATCTTGGGACGCTTGAAAAATGCGGAAAGGTCATTTCAGAATTCCTGAAAGTCCTTGACGGTAAATGGGAGGAAAAATTATGCTTGGACGATTAAAGGACCTCAGTAATCTTTCTTCTGTAAGCGGTAATGAAAGAGAAGTCAGAAAATATATAAAGGAATATGCTGGGCAATATGGGGAGACCTATGTGGATACAATGGGAAATCTATATGTCCACAAGCCCGGCAAGGGAAAAGTCGTCATGGCCTGTGCCCACATGGATGAAGTCGGCATGATGGTCAAGGGGATAACGAAAGAAGGCCTTCTTGCCTATGATGAGGTGGGCATAGACTCAAGGGTATGTGTATCAAAAAGAGTATTAGTGGGTCCGAACAGGATCCCAGGAGTCATTGGTACAAAAGCCATACATCTCCAGGACAGGGAGGATCTCAAGAAGGCAATAAAGCACAGTGAACTGTATATTGACATAGGTGCTGAAAGCGAAGAGGATGCACTGAAGTATGTTTCCATAGGAGACTATGTCAGCTTTGATACTGAATTTGAGCGCTTCGGAGATGATAAGGTCAAAGGAAAGGCTCTCGATGACAGGGTGGGATGCACTGTTGTCATGGAGCTTCTCAAAAATGAATATGACTGCGATTTCTATGGAGTGTTTACTGTTCAGGAAGAAGTAGGAACAAGGGGAGCAATGGCAGCTGCCTATCAGGTACAGCCTGATGTAGCCCTGATATTTGAGGGAACTACGGCAAATGACATGGATACCGAGGATGTATTCCAGTTCGTAACGAAGGTCGGAAACGGTCCTGCCATAAGCATGATGGACAAGGGGACCATAGTGAAGAGGAGCATCTTTGAAGAGATGGTAAATACTGCCAGGGATAATTCGATACCCTATCAGATAAGGCAGGGGACACTGGGCGGAAATGACGCAGGAGCAATACATAAATCAGGAACAGGGGCTCTTGCCATCGGACTTTCTGTTCCGTGCAGATATATCCACGGACCGGTGGCTGTATGCTCAGCAGATGACATTGAGAATACATACAGGCTTGCAGACGCGTTCCTTTCGGACAAGAGATTCAACAGGTTGGAGGTTTGATAAATGATTAAGGATACCATAAAGAAACTGGTCAAGGTCTTTGGACCATCAGGTCAGGAAGAACTTATAAGCGATACCATAAAGGATATGGCAAGGCCATATTGTGACGAGGCTTACAATGATACACTTGGAAACCTCATATGTGTAAAGAAGGGCCATACAGGTAGAAGGATCATGTTCTCAGCTCATATGGATACCATAGGATTCATAGTCGTGGCTGTGGACGAGAAAGGATTCCTGAAAGTTGCAAACGTAGGAGGCATAATGCCCCTTGTCAGCGTAGCAAGGGAAGTTGTTTTCCGTAATGGCATAAAAGGTGTCATGTACTATGAGACAAAGGGAGCCAGAGATGCGACCAACATGCCTACACTTCCTGTCATGTATGTGGATATCGGCTGTTCCACAAAGGAAGAGGCTGAAGCAAAGGTAAGTGTGGGAGACATGTGTGTTTACAGCGGCAACATCACCGACATGGGAAAAAGGATGTCTTCACCATATATGGACAACAGAGTGTGCTGCGCCATCATGCTTGAAGCCATGAAGACTGCAAGGTCGAACCATGATTTGTATTTCGTCTTCACGGTACAGGAGGAAGTTGGATTTCGCGGGGCAGGTCCTGCTGCTTACGGGATCGACCCTGACCTCAATATAAATATCGACACTACCCTTACAGGTGACATGCCAAATGTTCAGGCAATGGATCTGTACATAGGAAAGGGACCGGCCATCAAGATGATGGATTCATCAGTCATCGTTCCTATGAGCGTAAGGAATTTCATGATAAAGGCTGCAGAGGAAGCAGACATTCCTTATCAGAGAGAAGTCTTAAGGGCAGGAGGCACAGATACTGCTGCAATACAGAAAACAAAAGCCGGTGTGCTGGCAGGATGCATATCCATAGGGACAAGATATGTACATACTCCTGTGGAAACGGTGGACATGGATGATGTGAACAACGCCATTGCGCTTGTTGAAGTGATAAGCTCCAGGAATGATATTCCTGAACAGTTTTAAGAGGTGATAGAAATGAATAAGAGACCTGTCATAGGAATTACGGCAACATACATGCTTAGAGAAGAGAACGAACCGCTGAGCCAGCACATGGTGAGCAGAGACTACGTACGTGGGATAATTGCAGCCGGCGGGGTGCCACTGATGATCCCGACACTCAGGAATAACGAGCTCATAGATACATATTGTGATCTTATAGACGGACTTCTGCTGCCCGGAGGAGGAGATATATCCCCTAAGGCATACGGGGATGAACCGGGAGACAAGCTCTACGGAGTAAATGAATTCAGGGACAGCACCGAGATAGCACTGATACACAGGATGTATGAACTCAACAAGCCGGTATTTGGCATATGCAGAGGCATGCAAGTCATAAACACTGCCTTTGGAGGAAAGATGTATCAGGACCTCGAAAGTGAAGGGTTCAATAAGCACTCAGGAGATATGAGCAAAAGGCCGGAGCCATGGCATGAGGCAGTCATCGAAAAAGGAACAAGACTGGACAGCATATTCGATGAAGATGTGATAAGCGTGAATTCATTCCATCATCAGGGTGTCAAAGTTCCGGGAGAAGGATTGACAGTCACCGCAAGATCAAAGGAAGACGGTGTTGTGGAAGCACTTGAGCACGAGAATGGCAGGATCTTCGGTGTAGAGT
>CACZNR010000087.1 GCA_902782475.1 uncultured Eubacteriales bacterium | reverse complement strand
TTATATCTTCTCTATCCTCGTCCAGCATCTCTGACAGGACCCTGACATTCTCATCCTCAGTATCAGTTTCAGGGATCTCTGCTGCAGATTCCGGTACTTCAGGCTCATCCGCAGGCTCGAATGTATCTTCTTCTGCTGCAGGTTCATCATCAAAACCGAAATCGAAGGCATTGGAAGAATTGTCAAGCTCTTCTTCCCTGGTCTCCTGTTCCAGCTCTTCTTCCTCTTCAGCAGGTTCTGTCTTCTTGAGCTTCCTGCTAGGCTTTGGATCATCGTATTCCTCATCTTCGGGATAGTCTTCCATCTCCTTCTGCTGACGTCTGATCTGACGGTTGACCTTTGCATTTCCTATGACAGTTCCAAAGAGGATTATTACGAGCACCAGAAGGACTATTGCTGCGGCTCCTGTTATGAGGACACCGTATTTTCCTTCCAGCAGTTTTATGTATGCACCTACATCATCTACGGAATAATCTGCCTCTCCCCTGATGAGGTCCGGTGTCACTGTGATCGTATCTCTTCCTGAACCGGGATAGATTATGACATTTCCATCTTCCTTGACCTGAAGGATATTACCAAGGAAAAGCTTGTAGTCGCTCTTCTCTGTCGGGTCATAATAAACGACAACTTTTCCGGGTTCAAATTCTTCCGGAGCTATTGGATTTGAAAGCACCAGGGCATTGTCTTCCACAGTATCATATACACCGTTTGAAGAGCATATGCCTTTTCCGAATATAAAGGGAAGTTCTCCCTTTTCCACTTTGTGGATAGCTATATAGAACGAGCATACTGCCACGAAGAGCAGTATCAGACAGATAAATATGCCAAGTATGGCAGGAAATATCTTTTTCTTCTTAGTCATAGTATTTATTCCTCAATAAATAGTTATTCTTTAAAAATTATAATACAATATCTTTCATTTAACAAAAACGAAGTGCCTGCATGGTTATATTGCAGGCACTTATTTACAAACTGATAACTTTTAAGGCTCAGCCTTCACCGTTACCGGTATCATCCACAGGAGCCTCTTCCACATGTACAGTATGCTCAATGATGGTCTTTTCTATGTCTTCGTCATTTTTGTATGAGCTAACAGCACCATTAACATAGCTGAGAAGATCGGATCCCTTTCTCACAGCGACCACATATTTCTCCAGAGTATCACGCAGACTTATCATGCTGTATTTCTCACTGTCCTGCTTCAGGTAGTATGTGGCAGTATTGATGTCACAGATAACAGCATCAACATCTCCGTTGTTCAGCATGTCCATGCACTCTGAAACATAGCTGCATCTTTCGATGTTCTTCAGATTTGAAAAGTCAGAAACATAAAAATCGCTCTGGCTATTCTCCTGAACAGCTATGATCTTGCCTGCCATATCGTCAGTGGATGATATGGCACCTTCGGAATTCAGGGTCACAAGTGCGAGGGAATTATCCAGATAGACATTGCTGAAATCCACCCCGTCCCTTTCCTTGTTGTATATATAGGCAGAAACGACTATATCACCCTCACCGGCAATAAGTGCATCCATGAGGTCAGCATAGTTCTTCTCTACAAGCTTATATTCTACTCCGATCTGACTTGCGATCCTTTCTATAAGTGCTATATCCGCCCCGACTATCTGTCCTTCCTTTTCATATTCAAAAGGAGGATTCTCAGGCGATATCAGGACCTTCAGCTCCTTTGTCTCGATCTTGATCCTGTTGTAATCACTTTCCTTTGCCTCTTCCTTCTTGCAGGAAACCATAAGCACGGCGAGCATTGACAGAAGCAGCAGTGATACCAGAGAATATATTCTTTTTTTCATGATCTCCTCCCATTCCAGTGAATATTAAATATTGTATGCATTAAAGCTATGAAGTCAAGTTTACAGAGATGAAAGCAATTCTATGAGTGTCGGGAAGGTGGAAACTACAAACATCAGTCTGCATGTCTGCATTACGGCAACCTTCGGTGTATCGGTACCAAGTTCCTCGCTCAAAAGAGAAATCTCCTGTATGCCTCCGGGAGTGCTTGCCATCAATGCCACTGCGAAATCAAGCTTCGTGAGCCTGTTGATCACGAATGCAGTAATGAATGCAAATGCAATGACTCCAAGAAGCATTATTCCTGTCGGAAGGAGCAATGCCGAAAGGCCCATTACGCTCTCCATGTCAATCTTGAGTCCCAGGAAGCATCCGCTTCCAACCTGTGTAACGTTCCTTATGCTCTTCGGACAATAAGCCTTTTCTGTCACTATGTTATATGCAGCAACAGCTATCATGCTCCCTATCATGGCTCCTGAGCTTACCTTCAGCAGATACAGGACTGTTCCTCCTGCTGCGCCAACGATCAGAGTGAGCACGAACCTCTTTATCTTTTCATCCTTTGGAAGGTCATCCTTCTTTTTTTCAGGTACCCTTACATTTCCCTTGTTTGCCTCAAGCTGTTTTGCAAATATCTTTTCAATTATAGGAGGCATGAAGAAGTATATGGTAAGGACCCTTACAAGCTGAAGCAGTGTGACATATGCAGGATTAGCTCCAAGATCCTCTGCCAGGAGCCCCATGTCAGAAAGTCCGCCTGGAGAAGAAGAAAACAGGGATGTAACTATATCAAGTCCACCAACCTTGTGTATGAGAAATCCAAGGGATGCATTCATTATCATCATGAATACAAGAAGTATTATGGTCGGGAATATTATGAATCTGAGTTCCTTAAGATCCTTCTTTCCAACACGGCTTCCTATGATAACTCCGGAAAACACCTGAAGGAACGTCTTGAATAACCTGGGGAAAAAACCCTTTCCGGTAAGGATGTTGAAAACTGCAACGAGTATCATTGCTCCGACCATCATGCCTCCGGGCATGCGAAGCTTTGTTGCTATAAATGATCCTATGATACCTATCGCCACGGTAACTGCAAAAAACAGAACAAATCCCAGTAAGTTATCCATACTCCCCCAATCTACATAAATCACAAAATTGTTTTTATTTCTTTAATATGATAACATACGAGTTAGATAAAACTACAATTATCAGGAGGTTTTTTTGTATGAGTTATTATGGTGCATATGAAACCTACAATGCAATAATGGGCGTGGTATCTATACTGGTATCAGCTATATCCCTGGTCGCATATATATTCCAGTCCATAGGTCTGTACAGCATAGCAAAGAGGAGAGGAATAAAGGCTCCGGGACTTGCTTGGGTACCGGTAGGTTCAATGTGGATATTAGGATCGATCGCAGATCAGTTCGATTATGTCCGCACAGGACAGGTAAAGAAAAAGAGAGTTGCCCTTTTATGGCTCACTCTTGTGACTTTCATCCTGACGATCATAGTCGTGCCTATCCTTGTACAGCTCATCGCTAATATCGTTGTATATGCCGCATACGGGTATGGTCCGGAATACATAATGCAGCTCGTATCTCCATTCATGTGGGTACTACTCGTCATTATGGCTCTTTCCATCGTCTCCCTGATTGCAGACATCATCATACTCATCTGCCTGTACAAACTGTACAAATCATGCAAGCCAAATAGTGCTGTTGCTCTTATCATCTTCTCGATAATATTCAGCATCATCATTCCATTTGCTATATTTGCTCTCAGAAAGCATGACGAAGGAATGTACCCTGAACCTGTTCAGCCTCAGAGAGGATATCCTACAGGACCACAGTACAATCAATACATGAACCAGAACCAGCCGAACATGAATCAGCCGAACATGAATCAGCCGAATTTCTGAAAAACAGGCTCTATTGCAATAGTTGGGGTCAACTAATTGCAAAGAAACAATAAAGAGTCAACTCATATTGGTTGCATGTAGCTACATGCAAC
>CACZNR010000086.1 GCA_902782475.1 uncultured Eubacteriales bacterium | reverse complement strand
TCCATCTCAGACGGACATGTCACATTTCCAAGATTTGAACATGTAAGGCATGCCTTGGTCTCCCCCACCATGTTGTACACCAGTTTCATGGCCAGATTCTTTATGAAGAGTGGCATAAGTCTCAGTATGAACACCTGTTCGGTCTTCACATTAGCCGCTATCCTGGATGCCATCTTCTTAGGTGTGACATCAGTATGCATCTGGTTATGGACTTCCTGAAGCACCTCATCAAAGCTGTATTCTCCAAGCTTTGGATCGATCCCCGGAGTTACGAACAGCACAAAGTTCCTCATGGTCCTGCTTTTGAAGATCTTTCTCAGATTCACAGGTACCAGTATCTTTACATTCCTTTTCCTGCTTACAGGCGCATCTATCTTCTGTATCTCAAGTATAGCCATTATAAGTGCTGAAGATATGTATTCTGTAATGGTCACGCCTTTTTCCCTGGCGACGGACAGCAGCTCCTTCGTGTCAAAAATACCTGTGGTAAGGTCAAGATATCCATCATCTTCCCTTTTTCCCTTTATGTGGTATGCTGACGGTTCCCTTCTGCTCATCCTCACCGACCCTGAATACTTAACAAAACTGTCTTCCAGTTCCTCTTCAGGCACCTTTGCGTCTATATCAAGTATCCCCTTTTCATGAGGGATATCTATGCCGTGTCTGAGTTCAAGATAAGTAGCAACAAGTGTCTTAAGAAACACAAGGCCGCCGTTGCCGTCTGTAAGAGCGTGATATATCTCCACTGCTATCCTGTTGCCATAATAAAGAACACGGTATGCACATTTCCTTATATCGGAAAACTTTATATCCGCCAGAGGACATGCAGAATCCTCCCTGATCTCAGGAGGCTCGTCAAGCTGTTCCAGGTAATACCAGAAAGCTCCTCTTCTGAGTCTTACCGATATGGAGGGAAATCTCGGAGCTGTAAGTTTAAGGGCAGCGGAAAGGATGCCTGTATCGACCTTTTCCTTAAGTGTACAGGACACTCTGAACATGTTATTCCAGTTCCTTCTTCTGGCCGCCGGATATATTTTTGCTGCATTATCCAGCTTGAGCCACATCCTGTTACTCATTGACTATCTCCCAGATAAAGCTCCTTATCTTTCTCTCATCATCCCTGTTTTCCCTGAGACCATACAGTATATATGCATGCCACATTCCCTTTGCGATATTGATCTCTGAACGGACTCCAGCTTCCCTGAGTCTGTTATCCAGTCTTCTTGAATCATCAAGAAGTATCTCATCCTGGCCCACGAATATGATGGAACGAGGAAAGTCACTCATGTCACCATATAAGGGAGAAATATAGATGTTTCTTGGATCATTATCCTGTACATACTGAGAGGCAAAGAAATCAAGCCTCTGTTTTGACATTGAAGGGTCTCTCTTCTCATTTAACTCATAGGACGTACCCGACTGAGTAAGATCCATCCATGGGGATATGGCTATAATGCCAAGAGGCAGTGGGATCCCTGTCTCTTTCAGTTTATGACATAAGGCATAACAGAGTCCTCCGCCTGCAGATTCCCCGCACAGTATGATATGCTTCTCATCATATCCGTTATCAATAAGATATCTGTATGCCTCAAAGGCATCTTCCAGTGCTGCCGGAAAAGGTGCTTCCGGAGCCAGCCTGTATCCAACGCATAATACTGATATATCGTATTTTGATGAAAGCACCGAACCATATCCCTTTGCATATTCTATGTTTCCGGCTACATATCCTCCGCCATGGAGATAAAGGATGACATGTCTGGACCTGGTCCTTTTTGAGATCATGCACCCGCTGCATCTCGAAAAAGCAACATCTTCAAATATCAGTCTCTTTCTGTTGGCCCTTGTCATCAGTTCACCTATCCTGTCCTGACCTTTTCTGTGTATATCAAGGCCACGATTCTCCAAGAGTGGTTTCGTGATCTCAAGTTCCATTCGTATGATCTTTGAAGTAAGTTTCATTTCGGAGCCTTCCTTTTCTTTTTCATGTCAATTATAGCATCATAGTCCTTCCCGATACTGCCATCAGGACTTTATTAAAAGAAAGTTTTTCTTTTATACTTTGCATATGCACTCATTTCTGAGCAAAAGATTATAATAATAAGAGAACAATGCAAAGGAGATATAGTTATCATGGCCAAGATAGAACAGGTCCGCACTGAGATGATGAATGCTCTCAAGGCGGGTGACAAGGAAAAGAAAAATGCCCTTTCCCTTCTTCTTTCAGCACTCAAGAACAAACAGATAGACAAGATGTCTGATCTTACTGAAGAGGAAGAAAATCAGGTAGTATACAAGGAGATCAAGGAGGCTCAGGAAACTATAGACACCACTCCTGCCGACAGGACGGACATAATAGATGAATGCAGGAAGCGTATCGAAGTTTATTCCGAATTTGCCCCGAAGCTCATGGGAGAGGATGAGATCCGCCCTATAATAGAATCTGTCCTTTCTGAACTTGGCATAGACAAACCGGTCCCTCAGGACAAGGGAAAGATCATGAAAGCCCTTATGCCGAAAGTCAAAGGCAAGGCTGACGGAAAGATAGTGAATCAGCTCGTTTCTTCCCTATTTGCATGATAGACAGATCCTGACATGGATCACCAGCACTGCATTAATGGCATATAGCAAAAAACTCCGGCATTTCAATGAGGTGACCCCAAAAAGTTAGACTTTTGCTCCGGCGAGAAATCACCGGAGTTTTTCTATGTAGCAAGCATCTTTTTTCGGTATTCAATCGGGCTCATGTACCCAAGAGATGCCTTGCTGCGTTTCTCATTGTAATAACGTATATATTT
>CACZNR010000085.1 GCA_902782475.1 uncultured Eubacteriales bacterium | reverse complement strand
TGCCGAATTCCTCTCCTATGACACTGAATATGTAGTCGGTCCTGCTGGCAGGGATCACATCTGGTCTGCCTTTTCCAAGTCCTGTACCAAAAAGGCCCCCGCTTGCAAGCGCCAGAAGTCCCTGTACTATCTGATAACCCTGTCCGTTATATGTTGACCATGGATCACGCCATATCTGGACCCTTGTCCTCACATGTGAGAACAGCTTATAGCTTGCAACAGCCCCGGCTCCGAAAACACCGATACCGAGTATAGTCAGCAGTGTTTTTCCAGTAGCAACGAAAAATACCACCAGGAACACTCCGCAAAGGAGAAGCGCCGTACCAAGCTCTCTTGCGATAACCAGAAGTATGACGCAAAGAGCCGTATATGCTATGTAAGGAAGAAGTTTCAGGACTCCGTCTGCCGTCGAGAAATAGTATGCGGAAACAAGTGCGAACAGTATTTTCGCAAACTCGCTTGGCTGGACCTGTATGAATCCGAGATCTATCCAGTTCTTTGCTCCGGATACCGCCCTTGAAAGCACAAGTGTGCTGCCTAGAAGAAGTACCGTTGTCACCATGAAGAAATAATTCCATCTTCCGAAATTACTGCTGTTCTTCACGACCATCATTGCAACTATCATGGCGACAGTGCTGAAGATAAGTATTATGCACTGTTTGACTGCATGGTTCGGGCTTATCCTGTATATCATGATAAGTCCCACTGACCACAGGAATTCTGCTACGAGTATGACGAATCTGTCTATTCCCCTGTATATCATCTTCAGTATGTTGTAAAAAGCAAGATTATATACTGCCACTCCTGCTCCCATGACAAGTGCCACGATGTCTATCTTTCCCGTCCTTATGGAAAGAAGGCAGAATGCAGAGATGACGAAAAGGAAAAGGAGAAATACTATCCATTTGGTACTGCGCTGTCTGTTACTCTCCATCATAACCCTCCAGTTCCGGACGAAGGAAAAGCCTTGTCACAACATTTCCAAAGGACAGCAGGTCTCCGCTGCGTACAGCAAAAGCCTGATTTGCTTTTCTCCCATTTATCCAGGTCACTCCTTTTTTCAGAGGTGAAAGTATCAGTTCGTTTCCTTTAAGATAGAGGAAAGCATGTTCCCTTTCCACAGAGCGGTCCCTTATCACGATATCCACAGTCTTGCCACTGCCTATGGTATTTTCCCTTGAAATACCTATCCTTGTACCCTTTTCACCCTGCAGGCCCCCGACTATCTCCAGATATCCTATGTAGTTTCCCAGCTGACCAAGAAGAGATCTCCTCTCTCTGTATTCCCTGCGGGATGTGGATATTATGAGCCACAGCATTATTATCGCCACAAGGATGAACCAGTATTTGAGCCCTATGGCAAGTATCTGATATATAGAATTAATCACCCTAAGATCAACCTCTTTATCTTTTTTCCGTAAAGCGTGATGATGCCGGAGTACAGATAATCATATACAAAGAAAAACACTTCCATCATCAGTAATAAAAGTATAAACGGAATGCCCTTCAAAAACTCCCCTGCCAGCATGTCAAAGAACAGGAAATAGCAGGCGAACATGAATACATTGTAATATATGAATTTGAATACGAAGGAAAGAAGCCTGTTCTTTTTCTCTTCGCACAGATACTTTCCGATCCCGTAATGTCCGAAAAACAGGATGTAGGGAACTGCATTTATCATCCCCGGAACAAGAAGCAGGGAAAGTATCGCTGATGCTATATAGATAAGTACAGCCCCTCCCACCTCTCTCTCATACAAAAGAGGTATGAGGAATATGCCACTCAGAAAGAGAAGTGAGATCTTACCTGACGGCAGTATGGCAGACAGATATACCGATATGACAGTGAGCACTGTCATCATTGCTCCGAGAGTGAGTCTGAATGATCCATGTCTTCTTATCTTCATGTCAGCAGCACCTGTTGTTTCCGCAGCAAAGATCGATTATCAGAAGGCTGGTGCAAAAATCACACATGCCACAGTCATTGCTGCTGTTTCCGTAGAAATTCCTGAATCCGCCGAATTCGTTCATCATGGTATATGCCTGTGCAAATTCCCTGTTGGTAGGATCCATGTTGTAGGCCTTTGTGAAATTCTCCCTTGCTCCGTCCTGCCATCCTTTTCTCAGACATATGACGCCTTCGAGATAATACCACTCTGCATCCCTGTCCTGGAACTGCATGAGCAGTGCCTCAGCGCCAGTGATATCTCCCTGATTGATCTTCAGCCTTACAGCATTGTAACGCGGATTGCTTCCTGAAGTATTGAACCCGGAATAGTCATATCTCCTTCCGTATGTTCCTGATGAACTGCCCTTTCCGCTACGTATCCTTTCGATCTCAGCATAGGCCGCATTTATCTCCTTGATCTTTTCAGCAGCTTCTTCCTTGAGCTTGCTGTCCGTATACCTGTCAGGATGATATTTCTTTACAAGTTCCCTGTATACTTTTTTTATCTCCTCATCACTTGCTGATGGGTCCACTCCCAAAACATCATATGGATTCATCTTGTTTTTCCTTATCAAATATCTTTCTGGTCTCTTCATTGAGTCCCAGATACATTATGTTGTCCAGCAGTTCCTTGTTTACCCTTATGTCAAGAAGATCATAGGCAAGCACTGCCTGATTGAGGGATGACAGTATGTTGAACCTGGCACTTTCAGTGAGAGCTTCTCCGTCATCACCAAATCTCAGGTTAAAAACATTGTAGTTCCCTTTATTTCTGTCTTCCGTCCTGTCTTCAAAGGCATCAAGCAGATATATCCATCTGCCAAGCTGATAACCCAGCTCATAAAGTGCCCTGTTCTGCCCTTCTTCCTTTATTGTAAATATCCTGCCGAGCAGTACGGCAAATGTATCAGCCACCTCATCTATGTTCCTGCATCCACTTTCTTCGAGAGCATCCAGTCTTTCAAGCTCACTCTCGATTACAGATGCAAGTTCAGGATATCCAGAAGATACCTTTCTTTCCGTACCCCTGTAGAACAGATATTCGGCTTTACCCAGAGTCCTCTGTCCATCCTTTATCCTGTCCTTTATGGCTCCTATCCCAAGAAGTATGTTGACTGCCGCACAAAACTCAGCATTTGGATCTATGATATGCAGTCTTTTCTTGAAAGGATGGATCATGCACCTTTTTTCACTCTCTTCATCCTTACCGGGATAGAGTGAGGAAAAAAGTATGTAAAGGAATGTACAGTCGTGGCTCAGGAAGATCCTTGACCTATGTCCGTATGAGGACATGGCCTCACAGAGCCCGCAGTAATAGCCCCTGTATCTCAGGTCATCCTTCATCTTGAGTTCTGGATTGTATGTCCTTATCTTTCCAAACATTCCTTTTCACCAAACCGGATTATACCATCCGTTAAAAAAGTGCTTCAACAGACATACCGTCTGTTAACATTGCAGGTACACATTGTTTACAAAAAAACTGCCTTTCAAAGGCAGTTCAGCATGCATCCGTCCGTTTCACTGTTCCAGGAATGCATCATTTATGGCAACTATAGCCTTTTCAAAGTCATCGTTCTTGACCCCGACTATTATGCTTATCTCACTTGAGCCCTGATCGATCATCCTGACGTTTATGTTTGCCCTGGCAAGTGCAGTAAAGAGAGTTGCTGCAGTACCTATGCTGTCTCTCATGCGCTTTCCCACAGTTGCTATTAGAGCTATGTCCTTTATGATCTCCACGCTGTCAGGCTCACATGTACGGTGTATGTCATCGACTATATCGTCTATGTTATCCTTTACCTTCTGATTCTCCAGCACTACGCAGAGCGAGTCTATGCTGGAAGGCATATGTTCAAATGGTATACCGTATTTTTCAATGGAAGCAAGTACCCTTCTGCCGAACCCCAGCTCAGCATTCATTCCGTTCTTCTCTATGGATATGATGGTAAAATTCTTCCTTCCTGCTATGCCTGTGACAGGATTTCCGTGATAGTTATCTATAGTAGGTACTATCATGGTGCCCTTATCCTCAGGTTCATTGGTGTTCCTTACATTTATAGGGATGGCATACTTGTATACCGGGAATATGGAATCTTCGTGAAGGACAGCAGCTCCCATGTAGCTTAACTCTCTGAGTTCCCTGTACGTCACTGATTCGACCTTTCTGGCCTTCTTCACTACTCTGGGGTCCACCATGTAGAATCCTGAAACATCGGTCCAGTTCTCATAGAGGTCTGCCCTCATTGCTGCTGCTATTATGGCACCGGTTATGTCAGACCCTCCTCTTGAGAAAGTCTTGATGTTTCCGTTCGGAAGGCTCCCATAGAACCCGGGTATCACTGCATGTTCGATATTCTGCAGGACCTCTGCCACTTTCCTTTCAGTGGCCCTTTCATCATACTTTCCACGCTTGTCAAACAGTATGACTTCCTTTGCATCAACAAAGGTAAAGCCAAGGAATTCGGACAGCAGGAGCCCATTGAGATATTCTCCTCTGCTTGCAGCATAATCGGGGCCCGCTCCATCCATGATATCCTTAAGTATCTTTTCAAGTTCAGATTCAATGTCGGTCTTCAGTCCGAGATCATTACGTATCTCAACGAACCGTTTAAGTATGAGATCATAGAACGGAGCATGATCCTCTCCATTCTCCACTGCAGCATCAAGGCTGTAAAGCAGGTCCGTGACCTTGACATCATACTTCTCGCTTTTCCCCGGTGCTGAAGGCACGACATACCTTCTGTTCTCGTTTTCTCTGATTATCTTTTTAACTTTACAAAACTGGTTTGCATCCGCCAGGGATGATCCTCCGAATTTTGCAACTCTCAATTCCATCTTATCTACCATCAACCAAATTATTCGCTTTTTTTCCTGAAAAGATTGAGGAATCCAAGATCCCTGCGTTTCTTTCCTGCAGTTTTTCCTTCCCTGCTGTCTTCCTTGAGTTCGGATATTATATCATTTTCTTCGGATCCTTCATACTCTGATTCCTGAAGGACCTCATGATCCTTTTCCTCCACCAGCAGACGTGATTCTATGTAGTATCTCTTCTCGTTTGCTTCTCCGAGAGAGAAACATTTCTTTGGAAATACGCCCATCTCGGAAAGGTCATCAAAGAAGGTCTTCTTGTCCATTGCAGGCATGACGAATCCAAGAGTATCATACTCCTCCGTCAGAGTCTCGAATTCATCCTCATCATGGATGTATTCAAGTGTGGCAAGCGGATACTCCCTTATGAAATCCTCAAGGACAGGCTGAAGCTGTTCTATGAGCATCTTTGTCATAGGCGCATTGACCTCTATCCTTCCGGAACTGCTCTTGCTTGTAAAATATATCGTCTCAGGCGCTTCGGAAAGCTGCTGGGACGGTTTTCTCCTGGAGAATACGAGCCTTGCATCAGCTCCCACTGAATTCAGGTGATCCACCACATACTGTATGCACATGGAGGAACTTGCTCCTGAAATGACTCTGTGTATCGGAAGCAGAGGCATTGCAGGGTCATGAAGATTTACTATCTCAACCATTGCATACCTTAAAGGACTGTTCGCCCTCTCCTCTGCAGTCATGTCCTTCTTTACCTCTTCCCATACAGCCTTGGCCGTTGCAAGGGAATGGTTCCCGTCTCCGACGCAATAGCGCATGCCATCACGCAAAGGCAGGCTTGAGAGTGCACTCAATATCTCGTTCTCTGTCTTTTTGTCTTCTATGAGATAACCTGTCGCTCTTCCGCCATGAAGCATAAGATCGACGTCATAGATCTTTGTATATGTCTCCCTCTTTCTCCATACCGGCTCGATCACCTTGAACTGGGGATCGTCGATGAGCAGAAGCACATGAGGTATCTCCACCTCAGCACCCATCCTTATATCTATCCTGGCTTCAACTCTTTCATCCAGTATCTCTTCACTTGCCCTTATGAGTGATTTTTTGAAAGGATCGCTATCATATTCCTCAAGATCAACGAGCGCCATGATCCCCTTTCTTATCTTCCTGTTGACAGTCCTCTCCACAAGAACGAATCCCTGAGGAAGTACCGTCAGTATCCCGTCATCGAGATACCTGATCATGGTCTTTTTTATATTGTCTATCCTTTCATCCCTGTCCGGGGAATTAAGGTAGATCTCCGGTAATGTAATATGCAAAGATGACGGGCTGCCACCTACTATCTTGTCAACCTCTTTCCAGTAATTTGCGTTACTGGTGTACTGGTCACATGCGATAACCGCCCATTTTCTCATATTAACTCTCTTATCAGGTACTAGTACTTCAGGTACCTTTATCCCGATATTATGATTAATACTGTGATCCATGCCTTGCCTCTTTCATATATATTTGTACAAAATGCACATACAAACTCAGTTAATAATATAACATAAGGGGTATCTCTCTTCAATAAAAACAGGCAGGTCAAAAGTAAATTAAAAGTTAATTGACCCGCTCTTCCTTTCCGCATCCCGGTGTTTTAAGCAAGGAATGATGTTTTTGATGTCTTTTGCATTTTATACTGCAGATATCCTTTCTGCAGGGCATTTTTTGTATCAGCATATTGAAAAAGAAGCATGGTAATATGATATAATTTTCTTCGAGTTTTATTTATGTGGGGTGATTGTTTTGAATTTACCTGAGATCGAAAAGAAATGGCAGAAAAAATGGGCTGATACAGGCCTTTATAAATTTGACAAAAACAGTGACAAGCCAAAGAAATATGTACTTGAGATGTTCTCATATCCTTCAGGAGCAAACCTCCATGTAGGACACTGGTACAATTATGGACTTACTGACGTATATGCAAGGTATTCCAGGATGAAAGGCTTCAACGTCTTCCATCCAATGGGATTCGATGCCTTCGGACTCCCCGCTGAGAACTATGCAATAAAGACCGGCATACATCCTAAGGACTCCACTCTTAAGAATATAGAGACCATGGAGCGTCAGCTCAAGGAGATGGGCGCTTCATTTGACTGGGACTATGAGATAAAGACATGTCTTCCGGACTATTATAAATGGACTCAGTGGTGCTTCGTTCAGCTCTATAAGAGAGGCCTTGCATACAGGGCAAATGCTCCTGTAAACTGGTGTCCGAAATGCAATACCGTTCTTGCAAATGAACAGGTGGTAGACGGATGCTGCGAGAGATGTGGTACTCCTGTCATAAGGAAACACCTCACCCAGTGGTTCTTCAAGATCACTGATTACGCAGAAGAGCTCCTTGATGGCCTTGACAAGCTGGACTGGCCTGAGAAGACAAAGCTCATGCAGAAAAACTGGATCGGAAAATCCACAGGAAGCGAGATAAAGTTCCAGGTGGTAGGTGGCGGTGAGCTCTCTGTGTTCACAACAAGAGCCGACACTCTTTACGGATGTACATATGTAGTCATCTCACCTGAACACGAACTTGTGGATTCACTCACTACCCCTGAGCAGAAGAAGGCCGTTGAAGAATATAAGCTCTATGCCGCAAAGGCTTCCGAGATAGACAGGCTCTCCACTACGAGAGAAAAGACAGGTGTCTTCACCGGTTCATATGCCATCAACCCGATAAACGGCAGGAAGATCCCGATCTGGGCTGCAGACTATGTACTTGCAAGCTACGGAACAGGTGTTGTCATGGCAGTTCCTTCCCATGACGAGAGAGACTTTGAATTTGCCACAAAATATGGTCTTCCTATCGAGAGAGTCGTTGAGAAACTCAGAGAAGATCAGGATGACACGCTTCCATTCGTGGAATATGACGGAAAACTGGTAAACAGCGAGGGATTCAACGGTCTTACTGTTACCGAAGGAAAAAAGGCCATTACAGAATATCTGGAAAAGAACGGCAAAGGAAACTTCAAGACGACCTACCGTCTCAGGGACTGGCTGATCTCACGTCAGAGATACTGGGGTGCTCCTATCCCTATCATCCACTGTCCAAAGTGCGGTGATGTAGTCGTTCCTGAAGAGGATCTCCCTGTGGAGCTTCCATATGATGTGGATTTCACGCCTGACGGCACTTCACCTCTGGCAAAGCACGAAGGTTTCATGAACTGCAAATGTCCTAAGTGCGGAGGAGATGCAAAGCGTGATCCTGACACAATGGATACATTCGTATGTTCTTCATGGTATTTCCTGCGTTATCCTGACAACAGGGATTCAGAAAAGGCATGGGATCCGGAGATAATCAACAGGATGCTTCCTGTGGACAAATATGTCGGTGGTGCAGAACATGCCTGCATGCACCTTCTCTATGCAAGGTTCTTCACGAAGGCCTTCAGGGACATGGGATACCTTAACTTCGACGAGCCATTCACGTCACTGGTACACCAGGGCACCATCCTTGGACCTGACGGTGAGAAGATGAGCAAATCAAGAGGTAATGTAGTTTCACCTGACGAATACATATCAAAATACGGTTCAGATGCTTTCAGGATGTATCTGGGATTTGGCTTTGCATACATCGAAGGCGGTCCATGGAACGACGGAGGCATCAGATCTATTTCCAAGTATCTGGACAGAGTTGAACGTCTTGTTGATAAGGTATATTCAGGAAAGGATGAGAACGATCCTTCCAAGGACAGCAAGGAACTTTTATTCATAAAGAACAGGACCATAAAGGCTGTTGACGGAGATCTCGACACATTCTCATTCAATACAGCCATAGCGCGTCTTATGGAATTTACCAATGCACTTTACAGATACACTGAAGGAAGCTATGACATTGAAGTGGCCAAGGACTGCATCAGGACCCTTCTGCTGCTCCTTGCTCCTATAGCTCCTCACTTCTCAGAAGAACTGTGGGAGAGGACCGGAGGAGAATACAGCATCTTTAATCAGGACTTCCCGAAATTTGACGAGAAACATCTGGTCATGGATGAGATAACCTATCCTCTGCAGGTCAATGGAAAGCTTAAGGACAGATTCGCTCTTCCAGCCGACTACAGCGAAGAACAGATAAGGGAATATGTACTTGATAAGTATTCAGATATCTTCGAAGGCATGGAGATTGTAAAACTCATAATAGTGCCAAAGAGGATCGTAAATGCGGTCATAAGACCAAAGAAGTGATATACATATATGAAATGGATAAGGCTCCGGATCTCCGGAGCCTTATTTCATGCTATCTCATTTATCTCAAATATGTACCAGCTGAGTATCGCTGAAGGATTCAGGACAGTCCCGCAGTACTCACATTTTTTCTGACCAATGCTCCCAACAGGAGCACCACAGTTAGGGCAGTTATATACGCTTATCTTTTTCTCCATATCAGGCTCATCTGCAGCAAGATATCTGATCTCAAGCTTTTTCTGCCATGTCCTCTCATTCATCTCGTACTGATACGCGACCTGGTATGTGACGTAACAGTAGTTAGATCTGTTCTCGTAGTTGGAAAGCGCTGCCCTGTGCACTCTCGGACGCAACCATTTGGGAGCTGTCGCAGTCCAGTTTACAAGTTCCTCCATCCTTTCAAGAAAGCTCCTGATGCCATCCTTTTCAGTGAACTGGCTCTTCCTGTTCTGAAGTGAACCGAGATATCTCATGGCATCCTGTTCAGCTCTTCTTTTCATGAGCTGTATGTCGAATTCAGGAAAATCCTTCAGTATCCTTGGAAGCACCAGGCTGTCAACAGCTGAGAGAGACTTAGGAGTCTGCTGAGCCTCAACGTCCCCTGCCTCGATCTTGTCGGCTATCTCCTTTATCCTTCCTACCCCTGCACCAAAAAGCTTTACGATCCTGAATACTCCATAAAGGATCCCCGCTCCAACTGCAACATATATAACTGCTAAAACGACTGTGTTCATATCTATATCTCCGACCTCTCAAAATATCATGTTCAGCATCATCGACCATAAAGGTATCATAAGCAGACATACTATCATGCTTACCGTAAGGCACTGTGTTCCGAAAACATAGTCCGATCCGTAAACCTTTGCCATTATAGGAGCATTGTTCATTACCGGCATTGCAGCAGTGGTCACAAACGCTCTGCTTATCTCCGGTCCCAGCCCGAATATCTTGCATGCAGCAATGAACAGCAACGGTGTTATCACTGCCCTGCCAAGCAGGACGAGTATCATGTCCTTCTCAAATCTGATGGA
>CACZNR010000084.1 GCA_902782475.1 uncultured Eubacteriales bacterium | reverse complement strand
TGATGCTAGTCTCAAACTCCAGAGCAACTGTCCTGGTATCAGGATCCGGAGTGTTCTTTACATAGTTAAGATGAGCCCTGTCAACATATTCAAGCCATACTGTCTTCCATATGCCTGTGGTCTGGACATACCAGCACTCAAAGCTTTCCTTTTTATATCTCTGCTTGCCTCTGGCCTGTGACTTTGAGAGGGAATCCTCTGCCTTTACGGTAAATGTGGTGAGCCCGTTCTTCAGCTCGTCGGTTATATCGAAAGAGAATCTGTGATAGCCTCCGATATTCTTTCCCACATACATTCCGTTTATCCAGAGCTTGGTCACATAGTCAGATCCTTCAAAGTGTATGATGACTCTTTTATCATCGGGCTTGGAGAGGAAGACATCTCTCTGATACCAGACATTATCGTGCTGGCTCTGGTCATTTATGCCGCTGGCTTCAGTCTCGTATGTGAAGGGCACATTGATTATCCTGTCAGCAGGAAGGTCATTATAGTACTTCTTCTCTTCGCCGACATTGTCATCATCAAACAGGAAATTCCATTCGCCTGAAAGATCATCCCAGTGATCTCTTACGAACTGTGGCCTTGGGTAGTCTTTTACATAACAGTTCATGATAAAAATCCTTTCTGTAAATACATATCTCTTCTGTAATTATACTTAATATCTGCAAATAAATAAAATCCAAAGACAGCTATCTACCTCTGTCCGTTTTATGTGACAGGTACATATATATCATTTAAGATGCAAGGGGATAGTCTTATGGTTTAATAATGCGCCTTGACTGGGATAATATGATATTTTATTAATATAGGACATGGCATGAAGGGAGGAGAATGATGGCATTCAGTGAGCTCATAAAGAACTTTTCAAAGATAAGGGACTATATGCGTGATTTCTATGTTTATGGTTTCAAGTCCAGGAACGATTTTGATACAAAAAGCGCAAGAAGCTATGATGACGAAAAGAGACGTATCGAAAGCTGGCTTGGGGACAAGATGGCCTTTCATAACACCAGGAACGGAAAGACTGTCTTCATATCCATCGACAGCAGGGCTGAGAAGCATAATCCTCTCTATAAGGCGTTCAAGACCAAAAGCTTTACTGACAAGGATATCACCCTTCATTTCATACTGTTTGATATCTTAAGATGCTACGGCGTAAGGCACACTCTAAAGGAGATACTGTTCCTGATGGATACGGAGTATCTTTGGGCATTTCCATCTCCGATGTCCTTTGATGAATCCACGGTAAGGAAGAAACTGAAGGAGTATGAAGAACTTGGCCTTGTAAAGGTCGAGAAGGAAGGAAAGACTACTTATTATTCAAGAAATAAGGGCCTTGATGAGATAGATATCAAAGATGCAGGAGACATCATCTCTTTTTTTTCCGAAGCAGGCCAGCTTGGGATAGTAGGAAGCACGCTTCTTGATAAGGGCATTGAAGACCATGAGTATTTCACATACAAGCATCATTACATTACTGACACATTTGAAAGTGAGATACTTCTGTCCCTTTTCGAAGCAATGCAGGACAGAAGGGAAGTTGAAGTCACAGCATACAGCAGGAAGAAGAAAAAGGACAGGACCTACAGGATACTTCCTCTAAAGATATATGTCAGCGTCCAGACAGGAAGAAGATATGTATTGGGAAAAAGAGGAAACAGCAGGGATATCATCATACTGAGGCTGGATCTTCTGAAGTCTGTGAAGATACTTGGTGTCTGTGAAGGATTCGAGGAAGCCAGGGAAAGACTTGAAAAACTTTCGGCTCACATGTGGGGCATAAGCGGAGAACTGTCGGAACAGACTCAGCTTGACCATGTTGAATTTACCATACATATCGGTGAAAAGGAGCAGCATATCTGGAACAGACTTGAGAGAGAAAAGCGTAACGGCAGGATAGAATGGATAGATGAGAATACTGCAAGATTCATCTGTGACGTATATGACTCCGGTGAGATGATCCCATGGATCAGGTCATTCACATGCAGGATAAGTGATCTTAAAATGTCGAACATCAATGTGGAAAAGAGGATAAGGAATGACTTCCAAGAGATGTATGAGATGTATGGGATAGGAGGGGAAGAAGATGCTATTCAATGAGATATTCAGTTCCTACTATAACGTAATGGCCAAACTTATCGATCTTTCAATAAGAGGAGAACTTACAAG
>CACZNR010000083.1 GCA_902782475.1 uncultured Eubacteriales bacterium | reverse complement strand
GTGCTCCGCAATTCTTACATCTCATCTTTTGACTGCCTCTATCACTAAATTTCTGATCCGGCTGAGATCCACGCTTCCCTTTCCTGAATAGGAAGAGATCGTATCTGATATGATATCTTCTGATATACCGTATCCGTTGAAGATCTCCATTATGAGACCTTTAAGATACTGATACCCCTGTTCCTCGTCTTTTATAAACCCGTTTGTCTTCATCTTTTCAAGCTCAGAAAGAGCATTTATAAGGCGCTCCAGATCAGGATCTATAAGGTCTGCCAGTTCATCCTCAGAAAGAAACTGGATGAAACTGTTATCGAGATCCTTTAATCCATCCCTTGCATAAGTATAAGCACTGTATACCTTCGAAAGGTCCAGATACTTGTCAAAGGAAGACTGATAGATCTCGTTCTCATCAAGGATCTTTCCTATCTGTTCGTAATCGTTTTTAAGGTATGCTTCTTCAAGAAGTGAAAGGAGTTCTTCCCTTTTCTTTATCCTGTTGTTATTATTGATGCCTGAGATTATGAACATGCATGCAGTGACGAAGACGACTAGAACAGCAGCAAATATAAGTACCCAGGTACTGTTTCTGGTAGCCTTTCTGGCTTTCTTCGAAGGAAGCTCATATAAGGCTTCAGTCTCTTCTTTTTTCTTTTTCAGGTAATCCAGCTGTTCCTTCTGGGATCTTCTGAAATTCTCTGCTCCGCAGTATGGGCATACAGAAAGTTCTGAACTGTATTCTGCTCCACAGTTTTCACATTTTATAATGCTCATCCGAAAAGTATAGGGCCCTCCACCATCCTGTACTGGTTACTGCTAGTGGTAGCCAACTTGAACATCTCTCTGACATATTTCTCGATAACGCGGACATAAGAAGGATATTTTCCGTTACCGACTACCTTAAGATTCTCACCAGTGGTAAACACATACTGAGCCTTCCAGGAGGAGTTGTCGGTAACTCTGGAAGAATACTCGAATGTCAGTTCGTCATTGAAATACAGTTCTTCGATGTACTTGAAAAGTTCTTCAATGAGTCCTTCATCAACGTGAAGTTCGAATTTGGTAAATATTTTATTCTTTGAAACATAGGTCCTGACTTCTATAGTGTTCGTGTCACGTCTTACTATGGTCTTTTCACGACTTACATTCTGATATGACAAGGAACCTTCATTGACCCATTCAACTGTAAAATATTTTAGTGTCATCTTTTCTCCTCTGAAAACTATAGCTTCTTTTCAATGAGATATTATCACACAAAAACCCGCAATTATAAACTTAATTGAAGCTCTCTGTGAATTATTTCATTTTACTTTATTTTTTAAAAGCCTATAATATCTATTGATTATTATAAACCATGAGGTACGAAATGGATAAAATTGCTATTTACGGTGCCGGATCTCTCGGAACGATCCTTGGAGCCTATCTTACAAAAGCAGGTGTTGACGTTGATCTTATCACAAGAAACAGAAGTCACGTCGCTGCCATGAATTTAAATGGAGCCACAGTCCTTGGCACAGTTTCATTCACTCAGAAAGTAAAGGCACTTACACCTGACCAGATGACGGAAAAATATGATCTTATTTTCCTTCTTACAAAACAGCTCGATAACATCAATACAGCCAGATTCCTCAAGGATTACATGACTCCTGATGGTGTCCTCTGTACTCTTCAGAACGGCCTTCCTGAATATGATCTAATCGACATACTGGGAAAGGATAAGGTATGTGGCGCAACTGTCGGCTGGGGTGCTACACTCTGTAGCCCCGGAATATCCAAGCTTACTTCAGACATGGACTCTCTTACCTTTGGTATAGGAAGTCTTGAAGGCTTTCCTGATGACAAGCTCAACAAGGTCATTGAAGTCCTTTCAAAGATGTGCAAAGTTGAAAAGGAAGACAATTTTATCGGTGTAAGATGGACCAAACTCCTTATAAACTCTGTATTCAGTGGTATGGGCACTGTAATGGGCGGCACATTTGGCGATGTAACAAAGGATAAGAAGGCCAAGCAGTGTGCCATGTACACCTTAAAGGAATGTGTGGACGTCGGACACGCCATGGGCATAAAGTTTGCTACTATACAGGGCAAGGACGCTGTGAAACTCCTATATTTCAACAATCCTTTCAAGAAG
>CACZNR010000082.1 GCA_902782475.1 uncultured Eubacteriales bacterium | reverse complement strand
TGTGTCGGTGATGTAGTCACGGATCTCCTGGGGAGACTTGCTCTCAAGATCGTATATCTTTATTATTGCCAGTATCCTACCTCCTTCCGTCATCAACCACATGATATCAGTTAATGTGTGTAATAAAACGGACTGTTCTGTTTAGACAATTTTATGTCATAGTGTAATATTCCTTCTCCATCAGCAGTCTGTAGCTCCGGAATCTGTCTATGGCCTCTTTTAGCTCACGTGAAATCTCCTTTTCAAGACAGAGCATGTACAGTTCATTGCTCACACGGTAAAAGCCTTCCATTGCTTCCAGAAATGCTTCTGATGGTCTTGAGGAAGGTATCCATCCGTTTATTGCCGTTCTTATGAATCCCCTCATGGAAAGACCCGTTTTTTCCGATATCTCCCTGAGCTTCTCCTTTTCTTCCGTGCTCAGTGTCACAAGGATGTATGGATTCCTCTTATAGCTCTTCCTGCCTTCCTTAAGCATGTCATCTTTCCCTGTCATGATCCTGCCTGGTCCTGTATCTTATGACCTGGACCTTTCCTCCCCTGTTTATAAAATGCTCAGGATACCTGAAGAGCTTAAGGTACTTGTCTTCAAGCTCCTTAGGCATGCTTTCAAATCTGTCACTGGAAAGAGGTGCATAGCAAAGGAAAAAGGGACCTGCTATTATGTCCCTTATCCTGCCGTCTTCATCCAGTATCCCTCTGTTGAGCGGGAGCCTTTTCATCTTTCCTTCCTCATTGCATACAAGGGCGACCTCATCACAAAAAGGCATGTACTCTTCGATATAGCCTCCCACCAGTTTCTGCATCTCCAGAAGGGTATCTTCTATCTCTTTTAACTCTGCTTCCTCTCCCGGTCTTACAAGTATGACCCTCAGTTTTTCATCATGGAGATCGAACCTGTCCCTTAAAGGATCAAGGGCAAGTCTGCTGCCGTTCTCCCAGTTTACGTGTATCTGTCCTATGTCGTCCACATGGTCCACCACTCCCTCGGTCCCGGGTTCCATCTCCGGCTCCCCCTCCATCCTCTGAAGAGTTATCCTGAGGCCTTTTCTGAATCTGCTCCTTAAATCATCTATATCCTTTCTGTCCGTTCTGCATCTCTCCTTTCAAAGATATCTGTTTTCAAGTCCTGAAATGTATCTTAATTCCTCCTCACCGGCAGCCCTTATCTTCTCCCTTAAAGACTTCAGTTCTTCGATATAGCAGCAGTGGCCCCTGTACCTGAGGACACTGTCTATCTTTTTTATGGTCTCTTCCCTGTCGCCTGTGTAATAGATATCAAACAGGCTTTTTTCATCCATATCGAGTTCCGTCATCGTTCCACCGCCCTTTCTTTTTCCTTTTCAGCATATTCATTGAAGGTGCCAAGCATATCCCTGATACGGCCGAGCTCTTCCCTTTCGCTCTCAGAAGTTTCATGGTCCCGGATCCTGCGTAAAACAAAAGAGGTGATCTCTTCAGTATCACCCCTTATGAGCCTCGTCTCAAGCTCCTTTACGTCTGCAGGCAGCTTGCCCTGTCCTTTCTCATATCCGTATTTTCCAAGGACTTCCTGTATGGTTTCTATCTCTTCATTTCTCGTAAGCTCCGTGTACCTCCTGTCGATGCCGTATATGAGGCCCAGTGAGGTCTTTCTTATGACTTCAAAGCTCTTCTTTATCTCCTTCATTTCCCTTTTTTCCGCCCATGCTGCTATGTATTTAAAGGAATATTCTGATGCATCGATGCCAAAATGTGAGCAGACGCAGTAAGCCACGCTTTCAGCCTCTATCTCCTTTTCCCAGTCCTCCTTCACCATGCTGGTCTCCATGAGCAGATCCCTGTCATGCAGGAGATGATGTGCCATCTCATGTATCAGGGTCTTTATGCTGTGGGCTTCGGAAAGATCTCTGGATATGACGATGGCCTTTTCCCTGTTGCTGTAAAACCCGTTTGCACCATTACTGATCTCCGAAAATCTTATGGGGATATCTGCCGTGTCGGTTATCGCTTTTAACAGTTTTCTGTAGTCATGCACTTTCCCTGAAAGATTATTTATCTCAAGTCTCGGAAGCTCCCTGCCCTCTGTCTGGGATACATCATACACATACCCTACCTTATACCTTAAGATGGTGACTATTCCGTTATCACATCCATCCCTGACATCCCTGACCTTTACGGGACAGGGCATTATTACCCTTATCCCTTTCTCTCCTCTTTTTATATGTCTCTTGAATACGTTATTCCATGTATAGTATCCCGCCACCATCTTTGCTTCAGGAAACTGTTTCAGTATAAGTGCGATATTGTTTGCACTGTAATCATGGAATGTTCCCATGAAGGACAGATA
>CACZNR010000081.1 GCA_902782475.1 uncultured Eubacteriales bacterium | reverse complement strand
CTTCCGTCAAGATCTCCACTCTCTCTTACAGGAGCTACCTGCCCGAGTGTGAAGCAGTCTGTCAGGGAAACCTCTACCTGGCTCTCTTTTCTGACTGGTCCGAGGATAACAACGTTTGAAAGTGTCCTCTTTGGTCCAATGATATCAACTCTTTCTTCACTTACGAATTGTCCCGGCTGTGAAAGATCTCTGACATATGTCAGTGTCTTGCCCTCGCCGAACAGTCTCTCAACATCTTCCTGAGTAAGGTGCACGTGACGTGCAGATACTTCTACTAAAAAGGTGTTTTCTGCCATAAAATTGTCCTCCATCTTATTCAAATTCTTATCGAATTCGATCTCTTTTTTATTCAGATTCATGTAAGTACAGAATCTGTAGCCAACATTATTATATTCTTTTATCTCCGATTCTTCTATCAGTTCAAAATCTTTCATGGAATCCAGATCCACAAAAAATGTATCGGCATCATATTCGTGATCTATCCTTGTGACATAGACCTTATCACAGTATGGAAGGAACAGTTTGTATATCTCGGCTCCTCCGATTATGAATACATCGTCTTCACTTCCCCTTATGAGCGAAGCCACTTCACTGATGCTTCCTGCATGCTCGGTATTCTCTGCAGAAAAGTCTTTTCTTGAAAGGACTATGTTCCTGCGCTTTGGAAGAGCTCCTGAAGGCAGGGATTCAAAAGTCTTTCTTCCCATGACGACGGTCTTCCCGGCTGTTGTTTTCCGGAAGAACTTCATGTCTTCAGGTATGCTTACCAGAAGTCCGTTATCCTTTCCTATGCCCCAGTTCCTGTCTGCTGCAAGTATGAGATCCATCTTCACCTCATTCAGCCACAGGGATCTTTCCTATCCCCTTGAGGCTCACGTAATTATCCAGATAGACATTTTCAGTCGTGAATTCATAGAAATCTGTAACACCATCCTCTATGACAAGCTTAGGTGCATCAAGTATGTCATTCTCCCTCTCAAACAGTTTCTCTACAAGAGGTACATGTCTGTCATATATATGGCAGTCTGCAATGACATGGACGAGCTCGCCCGGAACGAGGCCGGTAGCCCTTGCCATGAGATGTACGAGTGCAGCATACTGACATACGTTCCATCCGTTTGCTGTCAGCATGTCCTGGCTTCTCTGATTAAGGATCGCATTAAGGACATTTCCGCTGACATTGAATGTCATGGAATATGCACACGGATACAGCTGCATCTCATGAAGGTCTTCAAAATTATAGAGGTTTGTAAGTATCCTTCTGCTGGCAGGATTGTGCTTAAGGTCATAGAGAACCCTGTCAACCTGATCAAATTCGCCTTCCTTATATTTATGCTTTATCCCCAGCTGATAGCCATATGCCTTGCCTATGGTGCCGTTCTCATCGGCCCACTGGTCCCATATATGACTATGAAGATCTGCTATCCTGTTGGACTTTTTCTGCCATATCCATAAAAGCTCATCAAGTGCTGCCTTGAAGTTTATCTTTCTTATGGTCTGTATAGGGAATTCCTTCTGAAGATCATACCTGTTCACTACGCCAAAAAGCTTTACCGTATGTGCCGGTGTACCGTCTTCCCATTTCGGTCTTACATCCAGGTGCGTATCCCATACACCTTTCTCCAGGATGTCTCTGCAGTTCTGCAGGAATATCTTATCCGCTAAGCTCATAATGCCCTCCGAATTTATTCTCCTAATAGTATATCATTTTTAACAATATCTTTGTTTCTTTCTTAGTCAACCTTCTATATAATAAGTTTGATTATTGTTTTTAAGGTACAGACAAATGAGAAGAACAACCAGATATCAATACAGAAGAAGAAAGAAACGCTCACAGTCCCTTCTGAAGGCGGGCATTCCTGTCCTTGCCGTAGTTCTCATAGTAGTTACGGTCTTAGTTATCAAGGGTGGAAAGAAGATCCCTTCGGGGCCTTCTGATGTTTCTTCCATTTCATCTTCTGTGACAGTTTCCAGCATCAGTTCAGAACCTGTAAGTTCCGAGATCGTTCCCGGCCCTACTTCCAGCGAACTTGAAGAACAGAGACTTTTCCAGGAAAGATACGACCGGGCAAAGAACGTGCTTCTTGCCAATTTTACCCATCCGAACTACAAGGACCCTGATGACCTCGTATATCTCAAGGATGTCCTCGGGAAAAAATACAAGATCAATGCTTCATATTTTCAGCTATCACATGATACTGCATATGCTCTTAAGGAGATGCTTGATGCCGCAAGTGAAGACGGCATAACGACATACATTATAAACAGTGCATACAGGGACCGTAAACAGCAACAGAGCTTCTGGGATAACCGTCTTGCGAAGGACCCGACATATGGAGATGATGTATACGCAAATCCTGTAAAGACCGTTCCTGCTACTGCCAGTGAACACTGTACAGGGCTTGCTATAGATATCCTCTGTGAGAGCGTACCTCACGGAACATCTGATTACAAAGATACAAAAGAAGCCAAGTGGCTTGCCGAGAATGCATGGAAATATGGTTTTATACTCAGGTATCCTGAGGATTCTACCCATATAACAGGTGTCATGTTTGAGCCCTGGCATTACAGATACGTCGGTAAAGACGTTGCGAAGGACATACATGAATCCGGTCTGTGCCTTGAAGCCTATCTTGAATCCCTGGGACTGCCTCCGGAGGCTGCTAATGATGAAACCACTGCTCCGTAAACTGACTGTACTATTACTTGCATTTATCTGTATTTCAGGTCTTCCCTATGCATTTGCTGAGAATGCTGTTTCAAAGGAAGCTGATATAGTCCTTACCGGTGACATAATGTGTCTTGCAGGACAGCTCAGTGCAGCCAAAAAGGGATCAGGCTGGAACTTTGATTATGCATTTGAATCCATCCGCCCCATGCTCTGTCAGGCAGATGTTGCCATAGGCAATCTCGAAACTCCTGTGGCAGGTAAGGAACATGGCG
>CACZNR010000080.1 GCA_902782475.1 uncultured Eubacteriales bacterium | reverse complement strand
GCCTGCGGTACAGGTGCCTGTGCAGCTGCATACATCTTCAGGAAAAAAGGGTACGGCAACCTCACTGATGAAGTGAACGTACATCTCAAAGGCGGCACTCTCAAGATCAGATATACAGGTGATACCGTGCTTATGAACGGACCTGCAACAGAAGTTTTTGAAGGAGATATTGATATATGAAGAATCAGACAGTCCTGGTACTGGACTTTGGCGGACAGTACAAGGAACTCATAGCCAGAAGAGTCAGAGAACTCAATATATATTCCCTAGTCAAACCTGCCAATATCTCAGTTGAAGAGATAAGGGCGATAGATCCTATTGGCATAATACTTTCAGGCGGACCAAACAGCGTTTATGACGAATCTTCACCTCACTGCGATCCTGAACTTTTCAATATCGGTATCCCGATACTTGGCATTTGCTACGGCATGCAGCTCATGGCATATACTCTTGGCGGAAAAGTTTCTGAGAGCAATGTACAGGAAAACGGCGTTACAAATATCAGGATCAGTTCATCATCCGAGCTCTTCAAAGGACTTTCTGACATCCAGGAAGTGCTCATGAGCCACAGTGACAAGGTAACTTCCCTTCCGAAGGGCTTCAATGAGATCGCAAGCTCCTCCGACTGCCCTGTTGCAGGAATGGAGGAACCAGGCAAAAGGCTCTATGCGATCCAGTTCCATCCTGAAGTCGAGCTGACAGTGAACGGAAAAAAGATACTTTCCAATTTCCTTATGGATATCTGCGGTGCAACACAGGATTACACCATGGATGACTACATACGTACACAGATGACCTCCATAAAGGAAAAGGTCGGAGATAAGAAAGTACTTCTTGCCCTTTCAGGCGGAGTGGATTCTGCAGTATGTGCAGCACTTCTTTCAAAGGCAATCCCAGGTCAGCTGTACTGCGTATTCGTTGACCATGGTCTCATGAGAAAAAACGAAGGAGACGAAGTGGAAGCTGCCTTCAGGGATTTTGACCTGAACTTCATAAGGGTGGATGCGGAAGACATATTCCTTAATGAACTCAAAGGTGTTACAGATCCTGAACAGAAGAGAAAGATAATCGGACGTCTTTTCATTGAAGTCTTCAACGAGGAGTCATCAAAACTTCATGACATAGCTTTCCTGGCTCAGGGTACCATATATCCTGACGTCATAGAATCAGGTGCCAACAATACTGATAACATAAAGAGCCACCATAACGTAGGCGGCCTTCCAAAGGATATAGGATTTGAAGGTCTCATCGAACCTCTCCGTACCCTCTTCAAGGATGAAGTAAGAAAGGTCGGAACACTTCTCGGTCTTCCTTCAAACATCGTCAACAGACAGCCTTTCCCTGGTCCTGGTCTTGCAATAAGGATCATAGGAGAGATCACCAAGGAAAAACTGGAGATGGTAAGAGAAGCAGACTATATCTTCAGAAGTGAACTTGAAAAGTCCGATGTAAAAGCTGATCAGTATTTTGCAGCACTTACGAACATCAAGTCTGTAGGCGTTACAGGAGATCACAGGACATACGATTACACAATCTCTTTAAGAGCCGTGAACACCAGCGACTTCATGACTGCTTCATTTACTGAGATCCCTTACGATATTCTCGGAACAGTATCAAGACGTATAGTGAATGAGATAAAGGGAGTAAACAGAGTGGTCTATGATATCACTTCAAAACCACCGGCAACCATTGAACTTCTTTGATATGAAAAAGGCCACTTTTTTAAGTGGTCTTTTGTTTTATCATGCTTCAGCAATAACTATTTCAGGAATGATATTGAGATCTTTTTCCGTTCCATCCAGAGCCACACACCATGATGATGCATATCCTTCCATGACCGGCAGTTCACCAAGAATGTATTTTCTTTCATCCATTGTCTGGGACACTGATACTTTATCACCAACTGTGATGGAGAAACTGTTCAGAGGAACATTAAGCCCTGTTCCAAGCGTCTTGAGAAAAGCTTCCTTAAATGTCCACATCCTTATGAATGCAGTATTCCTTTCGGTCCCCTGACTCTCTATATAGTCCACCTCTTCCGGAGTGAAATACCTTTTATACAGTCTCTCGTTTCTGGGTCTTATCTTTTCAATGTCGCATCCGACATCGGCTATTCCCCTCTCATCCATCGAAAAAATGAGCATTGCCATGTTTCCTGAATGTGATGCATTGAAATAAACAGAAGGCAACCTTAAATACGGTTTCCCGAATCTTCCATAATATGTCATTTCTTCCACGGCATTATAAGGCAGACCTGCTTCTATAAAGGCATGGTAAAGAAGATATGAAGCTCCAAGATTTGAATATCTTGCTGCTTCCGATCTGTAGCTGTCTATTCTTTCTCTTCCCTCTTCTGAAAGAAGTTCCATATGCTTCCTGAAGATGTCATTATCTATATAGTAGGAAGTATCAAATCTGTAGATACGAAACATCTATATCCTTCTTTCCGGTCCCGGTCATTCCTTTTACATTGATTTAATCAAACTATAAGCCTTCACACAACAGTACAATATTAATATATAAACCGGATAAATAAAATACGGAAATCATGAACAGATAAACCAAAGGAGACATTTACTGTGAACAGCTTGCCTGAGATAGCACTTATTATGGAGAAGATGATCGAAAGTAACAAAGGTGAACTTCACAACATTGAACATTTTACACATGTGTGGACATATGCAAGGACAATATGTATTC
>CACZNR010000079.1 GCA_902782475.1 uncultured Eubacteriales bacterium | reverse complement strand
TCATCTTAAATTCAAAACTATACTTTGCCATAACAAAACTGACCTCCTCTAGTTAGATTCTTGGTCTAACTTTTGGGGGTCAGTTCACAAAGTGCCGGAGTTTTCATGTTATCATTTCATCAGATCTCTGCTATGAGCTCGATCTCTACCTTTACATTTCTCGGAAGAGTCTTTACAGCGACACAGGACCTTGCAGGCTTTCCTGTGAAATACTTTTCGTAAACAGCATTGAAAGCTCCAAAATCACCCATGTCAGCGAGGAAGCATGTAGTCTTTATGACATTTTCAAAAGAAGTCCCTGCCTCTTCAAGAACTGCTGCCAGATTTGCTATTACCTGTTCAGTCTGTTCTTCTATAGTCCCCTCAACCAGATGTCCGTCTGCAGGATCGATAGGTATCTGTCCTGATGTGTAAAGTATGCCACCTGCGATCTTTGCCTGTGAATATGGTCCGATAGCTGCCGGTGCCTTTACAGTATAAACTGTCTTCATAATTGATCCTCCTAAAAATCAGAAGAATGTAGCAACTTCCTGTACCGGTTGCTCTGCAGGCATGATGGATTCCACCTTCATAACAGGGGTCTTCCTGCCATTCCTCTTGTCATATGTGACCTCGACATTGGCTGTTATATAAGCCCAGTCCTTGGTCTTGAGCTTTCCTGCATCCTTTGATCTGCACAGGAAAGGCATGTACTGTATATCTTCCACACAGCATGTCATGACATGTCTTCCAAGGAAGAATGTATTCTTCTGCTGTGACCTGTTGAAGGCCACGACTCCCTTGAATGCGACCTTCTTCCCGGCATATTTTGCCGTTTCTTCAACTATATCCCTGTAGAACAGAGCATAATCCTCGTCATTGATCTCTATGACAGGAGCGTTGATATCGAAAGGAAGAGGATCCTCGATCTCATCTCTTTCGAAATCTCCGTTCTCATATTCATAGATGATGTTTGCTCTTCTTGTGGATCCCCTGACTATCTTATGCAGATCCTCCTTGGAGATCTTGTCGTTGTACCTGTTGAATATGATAAGTTCACATCCCTGAAGCTTGTCCACCACAAGACTTCTCATATTTGTATTGTAATTAATGAAGGTAGTGGCATCAGCAAACATTACTTCCTGATAGATGAGCCAGTTTTCAGGCACTCTGTCAAGAAGATCCCTTACCATATTCATTCCGTTCATCTCAACCATGATCCTGTCCAGATCATATTCCTTTTCAAGCTTGGAAAGGGTTGCAGGATTGAGATTGGTTATATCATCTTCATAAACTATGTGAACATTTTTGCCTGCGAACTTTTCAGGTTCATACTCCTCCACTCCTTCTTCCAGAACGAGAAGAAGAGTCTCTTCACCTGCATTGAACCCAGGATCTTCCAATGTTTCCTGTATGAATTTTGTTTTCCCACATTCAAGAAAACCTGTAAACAAGTAAATAGGTAACTGGCGCATCTTCTAACCTCAGTTAAGACCAAAAAGTTCCTTAAGATTATCTTCCTTTATATCAGCACCGATGACACAGAGCATACCTGTAACTGAAGGTTCCCCTTCCCTGATATTTGTCTCTTCAGGAACATAGTCGAAATAGATCCATTTTCCATCTGTTCCTTCGACTGCACCCTTAGCACGGAGCACTACTCCATATTTATATCCTGATCCCAGATCTTCAAGAGCTTCTCTTAATTCATCCTCGCTGAACTTCTTTGCAGTCTCAACGCCCCAGCTCTGGAATACCTCATCTGCATCATGTCCATGATGATGGTGATGGTGATGTTCATGCTCATCTTCGTCATGATGATGATGCTCATGCTCGTGCTCGTGTTCATCCTCGTCTTCGTCATGATGGTGATGATGTTCATGCTCATGTTCATCCTCGTCGTGATCATGGTCGTGATGATGATGCATCTTTTCGTGCTCTTCCTCAGTCCTTCTCTCGACCTCTTCAGCAAGCCTGTGCAGCTCAGCTTCAAGAGTGTTCTTGTGCTCCATTGCCTCAAGGATCTTGGCTCCATCAAGATTCTCCCAAGGTGTTGTGATTATGGTAGCATCCTTATTATGTTCACGAAGCATTGCAACGACTTCGTTGATCTTCTGTTCACTCATGTTGGATGTCCTGCTGAGAACTATGCTGTTTGCGAATTCCACCTGGTTGTTGAAGAATTCTCCGAAGTTCTTCATGTACATCTTGGCTTTCTTTGCATCAACTACTGTAGTAAAGCTGTTGAGCGTAAGCTTGTCTGAACCGACATTCCTTACAGCAAGTATGACATCTGACAGTTTACCTACACCTGATGGTTCAATAAGTATCCTGTCCGGATCAAACTGATCAAGGACTTTCTTAAGGGCTTCACCAAAATCTCCTACCAGGCTGCAGCATATGCATCCGGAACTCATTTCAGTGATCTCAATGCCTGCATCCTGAAGGAATGTACCATCAACGCTGACATCTCCGAATTCATTCTCTATGAGTACAAGCTTTTCACCGGTGTATACTTCCTCGATAAGCTTCTTGATAAGAGTTGTCTTTCCTGCACCAAGAAATCCTGAAAAAATATCGATCTTTGTCATTATTTATTACACTTCCTTTGTTAAAAAATTTAAAACATACCAATTCAGTAGACATTATAAGCCCAAGCATCTATTTTTTCAATCACGTATGGGAATTAGACAACAAAATGAGGCAGTCATAAGATGTCCCATTGTGTAAATACTAAGGTAATACCAATTATTTTGGAGCAGGAATATAGTCAAACGGATCATGGCCACTGATTGGATCAGGTGACTCCGTGAAAATTAGATATGCACTTCCTGTAACATCATCTTCATCGGAATACAAATACAATCCTGAATCCCTCGTCATCCAAAAGAAGGACTCAAGATCGATATAAACAATATCATTTTTCCAATCAATATAATTACGATTATTGTATTCACTATAATTATCTAAAAGATATGGTCCATTCCATCCTTTGAAATATATGTACTGCGTTTTATAGTCGATAATGAAAAATCTGTCACCTTTGGTGTAACGTTCCAATTCTCCATCATCATGAATCCTCCTGAAACCAATCATTGGCAGTACCTTCCCAAGAGGTATGACTAATCCGGGCTCAACTGTATAACAATCATCTATATCCGTTTTTCTTCCATTTATGTATAGATTTGGATATGATGACCCAGAAAAAGTTTCCCGTACAGAAACAATCAACTGTAAACTATTCTCAACTTCATATGTACAATGTACATGATCGCTTCCATCTCTAATCAAAATAGTATTCAATAAAGTATTCAGTGTTTTTACATCAATATATACATCATTTACTTCCCATAAATATGATTTGTTGATCTGATATACATTATCTATTCGTTCATCATGGCTATAGTTTTCATAATACTTAAGAAAATCATCTCCATTAAGCAAAAGTAATCTATTGGACAAATCAATAGTTAGGATAGTGTCTCCGAATACATATGTCACCTTTTTATCTTCTCTGTATGGTTCCATGTCGCACGATTCCAATATGCTACCTAAGGGAACGAGTGTCTTTATGTTGTCTTTATTTGTATTTCTTACTTTATACCCAATAATACCTTTTGACTTTCCATTTATAACTACATTTACATTCCCAAGTTTTTCAAAATTATAATCCGGGTCATACTCGATATAGAGAAAATCATCTCTTAAAGTATATGTAAAATCGCTATGTTTTATCTTAAACAATCTTAAAAAATCATCAATAGCGATATACAAGACTTCACCTTCAATCTCATTACTGATCGTATAATCTGACCATTTTGAAACCACTATTCCATTTATACTCACAGTATCTTTTTCACTATCTATTTTGTATATATTATTCTCATAAGAAAAATATCTTATATTTTTATAATCCTGAAAAGCATCTATTCCAATATATGACAGTAACATATCAAATGGTAACATAAATGTAGACTCATTGTTCTGTATGATACAACTATCTATTATCTGCCCATTAAAAACGACATTTGTCTTAACCTCTTTCGATCTATCAAGGAACAGAATAGTAATTGACAAACATATGATTATAACAAGTATGGGTATAAAAAACTTTTTCATCATTATGTATCACCTTCATTCAAATAATTGGTATATAAATACAATTAAGTATCATCCCATCAGATATATGTTACCTATATTTTATTTTTACCTTAACCTGTTACATTCTGTTTGATTTCTACGCTAAATTCTTTGTCATCATTCCACCATGTCAAAACAATACGATCTTGTTTTTCATTCTTTTTATCATCTCTATATTTGGGGTAAGTATAGTTGATCCATATGTGTTTCATATTGATTCCCTCAATAGTGTGTGGTTCCTTATAATCATAATCGATTTCGACCCCTATACAGTTAGCAGAGTATTCATAACAGATTATTCCCTGAGGTTTTTCTTTCATCAATGCACATAACAAACGTCTGTAGTCCTTTTCATTATATAAATTTTTTTCCTCTATAAACACATCGCTTTTACTGCCTTTTAACACGGTAACAGTCACATTGTTCCACTTGTCTTCATCACAGACGAGCATTACATATTCTATATATGCATTAAGTTGATCTTGGCCCTTAAGCTCTGTTCGAATATCACATCCGTTTAGTATTATCACAACAGTAAGAATCAAACATACAAATGTAAACTTCTTAATAGTCGTTATTGTTGATTTCATTTTTCAGCCACCTCTTATTACCATCTATGTCAAATTCATATAATCCAAAATTCTCATTAGCAATATACTGCCGAACTATACCAGGAAAATAAAAGAGGACACAATCTTCAGATGATGGACCCGCATCATCATATTTCCCCTCCTCCGTATGATACATCCTGTCTTCCTCTTCATATGTCAGAGTGTTATCTATGTCCTTTTATTCTTCTCCATCAAAAAATGGACCGGGTAAGGATAGCTCACTATCTCACTCAGTCCATCTTCTCTCTTAAACTCTTTTATATATTCACTGCTTCGTCCGTATTCTCCCCTTAGCGGACTTTTCTTCATCTCTGAAGGCTTACTGAAATCATTGGCATCCACATACATCTGCAGGCTGTCATCATGATACTTTTTCTCGGCCAGCACATTAAGAGGCATCATCATGGAAGATACGATACCGAACAAAAGACTTACAAAAATACGGAGTCTTCTGCCATACATCTTCATATATCCTTACCTCCTTGACCTTAGAGTAAGATCATCCTGATTTCATTATATGAAGATATGTTAATGTTGTAAAGCTTGTTCTTTTCCTCTCCATAAAGAAAAACTAGGATCATCGAAAATCCAATCAGTAAACTATACATATCAAAAAAGGTAACTTCTTTTTCTCTGATTATTGGTATAATAGATACATGGATAGTTAAAAGGGAGACATATATGAAAAAACGGTTTTTTGCATTTATCATTGCTTTCATATTTATATTTGCTTTGAGTGCATGCAAGAAAAAGGATGAAAAGACGGTCATCTCCTCAGATGTTCCGGTATCATCTTCTGTTTCTCATGGCCCTTCTTCTGCAGTATCTGAAGGACCGGTTCCGGCCTCTGAGCCGTCATCGGAGCCAGTGAGCTCTGAACCGGTACCGGTATCTGAACCCGAGCCTTCCTCGTCTCTTTCGGAGCAGAGCGATCCCCTGCCTTCCATAGATGAAGATGGATATTACTATTCTGCCGAAGACGTTTCCCTTTATATACATACCTATGGAAAGCTCCCTTCAAACTTCATAACAAAGAAAGAGGCCCGTGCACTTGGCTGGAGCAGCGGTTCTGTAGAACGCTACATGGAAGGTGGAGCTATTGGTGGCGACCGTTTCGGTAATTATGAAGGTCAGCTCCCGAAAGGTCATACATATTACGAGTGTGACATAAATACAAAAGGAAAGAAATCCAGAGGTGCCGAGAGGATCATCTTTTCAGAAGATGGCCTTATATACTACACCGCTGATCATTATAAAAGTTTCACATTACTTTATGGAGGTGACTTTTGATGAAAACGGTATGGTTAGACGGCAGACTGTACGGAGATCTTGAAAAGGTTTACAGGGAACTTGACAGAAGCCTGCATTTCCCGGATCACTTCGGACATAATCTTGACGCACTTTATGACGTCCTGTCAGAGACTTCAGAGAGAACTGAGATCTACATCACCAACAGAAGGGCTCTTCGAGAGAAAGTAAAAAACGGTGATGTGCTTATCTCACTTCTAATGAACTGTGCTGATGAGACACCAGATCTACACGTCTATCTTTTCAGCTGATCCGTCTACAGATGTCTTAAAAAACAGATTCTTAAAATGGTATAATTTATGGGTCAGAACTTATTGACAAGCACCCATCATGCTGATATCATTTTCAAGATAAATTTTTGGAGGCATCATGAAGTATTTACTTAAAGGCGGAAAAGTTTATAAGGACAATACCTTTCAGGACCTCGACATCCTTGTCGAGGACGACAGAATTGTTTCCATTTCCAGGGAGATAATTCCGGATGGTGATTCCTATTTGATAGACTGCAAAGACAAGATCGTAATTCCCGGTTTGATAGATGTTCACGTTCATCTCAGAGAACCGGGTTTTTTGTACAAGGAAACAATCAGGACCGGCAGCATGGCCGGAGCACACGGAGGATACACCACCATATGCCCCATGCCAAATCTGAACCCTACTCCTGACAGCATCCCTAATCTTCAGGTGGAACTTGATGCAATCGAAAAAGATGCAGTCATCCATGTGCTCCCCTTCGGAACCATCACTGTGGGAGAAAAGGGAGAACAGCTTTCAGACATCAGGGGAATGGCAGACATGGTCGTAGGTTATTCAGATGATGGCCACGGTGTACAGAGTGACGACCTTATGAGACAGGCCATGAAAGAGATCGCGGGCCTCGGAAAGATACTTTCAGCCCACTGTGAAGTGAATTCCCTTTCAGGAGACGGATATATACACGACGGTGAATATGCAAGGCTTCACGGACACAAGGGCATCTCTTCAGAGAGCGAATGGGCAGAGATAGCAAGGGACGTGCAGCTTTCAAAGGAAACAGGCTGCAGATTCCATGTATGTCACGTATCTACCAAGGAAAGCGTGGATATAATCAGAAAGGCAAAGGCTCAGGGCATAGATGTCACGGCAGAGACAGGCCCTCATTATCTTGTACTTTCCGAAAAGGACCTGATAGATGACGGAAGATTCAAGATGAATCCTCCATTGAGAGGCGAGGACGACAAGGCTGC
>CACZNR010000078.1 GCA_902782475.1 uncultured Eubacteriales bacterium | reverse complement strand
CTTCTCAAGGGGGTCAAGAGCATCGGCAAGGGAGGCAGCCAGACCCTCAGGCAAAGTGGCATATGGGATGACCTTCTTTATTATGATTCACTTGAAGGTGATGATAGGATTGAACTGTTCTCAACAACTTCATATAAGGCAAAGGGACTTGATCCGGACATAGCTCTGAGAAAAGGCATGACAGCAGACGCATATATATGTTCAGTCAATTCGATGTCTGAAGACGGTACTATATATAATGTAGACGGGATAGGAAACAGAGTCGGAGCAATCATCTATGGACCTAGAAAAGTCATATTTGTAGTAGGCAGGAACAAGATCCACAGGACTAAGGAAGAAGCGTGGGATCATCTGAGGAACGTCATCTGTCCGAAACACTGCATAACAAACAAGAAGCCAAACCCCTGCGTAAAAGTCGGCAGATGCGTAGACTGTTCACTTGAGACCATGGAATGTAAAGTAACATCAAAACTTTCCTATGCATTGCCGAACAGGGAGTACATAGTAGTACTTGTAAATGAAGATCTGGGGTATTAAGCAGATCGGGATAATGACATGCATGCAGGGGGAACTGTTTTAATAACAGTTCCTTTTAATTATTTTTGAAAAAGTATTGCAAAGGAAAAAGTGATGTGTTATTATCTTAAAGCTTGCGTTGTATACGTATGCCTTTATTAAAGGTTGCCGGAGCCATTTCCGGGTAGTTTTAATAAAGTAAGCCCGCATAGACGGACAAAAATGGTTGTCCTTTTGGCGAGGATGATCAGAGCAGATGCGAAGGCATCTGCGAAAAAAAACAATACGGTACACCCGGATGCGTGTATCTGTAAAAAACAAGGAGGAAAGTAATAGAAATGGCAAGCCAGAAGATCAGAATTAAATTAAAAGCATATGATCATAATCTGATCGATCAATCAGCGGCTAAGATCGTAGAGACCGCTAAGAGAACAGGTGCAAAAATCTCAGGACCAATTCCGCTTCCAACAGACAAGGAAATCGTAACTATTCTGAGAGCAACTCACAAGTACAAGGATTCAAGAGAACAGTTCCAAATCAGCACACACAAGAGACTAATCGATATATTGGAAGCTAATGCAAAGACAACAGAAGCTCTTATGCGTCTGGATCTCCCTGCAGGTGTTGATATTGAGATCAAACTTTGATAAAGGTGTGAGGAGGTAGAAAATGCTTAAAGCTATATTAGGTAAGAAAATAGGTATGACTCAGATCTTCACAGATGACGGAAGCATGATCCCTGTAACAGTTGTAGAAGCTGGTCCATGTGTAGTAACACAGGTTAAGACAGAAGAGTCAGACGGATACAACGCTATACAGGTTGGATTTGGTGAGATCAGAGAAAAGCTCGTAAACAAGCCTCAGGCAGGCCACTTCAAGAAGGCTAACACAGAGGCTAAGAGATATCTTAGAGAATTCAGAACTGATGAAGTATTCACAGTTGGTGATGAGATCAAGGTAGATGTATTCGAAAAGGATGAGGCAATCGATGTTACCGCTATAACAAAAGGTAAGGGTTATGCAGGTGCCATCAAGCGCTGGGGACAGCACAGAGGTCCAATGGCTCATGGTTCAAAGTATCACAGAGGCCAGGGATCAATGGGCGCTAAGTCTGATCCAGGTAGAGTATTCAAGACAAAGAGGATGCCGGGACATATGGGATCAGTTCAGAGAACTATCGTAAACGTAAAAGTTGCTGGTATCGATGTAGACAAGAACGTATTGTTGATAAAGGGCTCAGTACCAGGAGCAAAGGGACAGCTCTTAACAATAAAGAAATCAACCAGAGCGTAATTTAGCTGGAAGGAGGAAAGATAATGCCAAATATCAATGTATTAAATCAGGATGGTACCCCTGCAGGTGAAATTACACTGAGCGATGAAATATTCGGAGTTGAAGTAAACGAATCAGTTATCCATCAGGTCGTTGTTGCTCACAACGCAGCTATGAGACAGGGCACACAGTCAGCTTTACTCATGAGTGAGGTAAGCGGTGGCGGAATCAAGCCTTGGAGACAGAAGGGTAACGGACGTGCAAGACAGGGTTCTATAAGAGCTCCTCAGTGGAGAAAAGGTGGAGTCGTATTTGCACCAAAGCCAAGGGATTACGACAAGAAGGTAAACAGAAAAGTTAAGAAACTGGCTATGAAGAGCGCACTCTCCATGAAGGTAAATGAGCAGGAGCTCATAGTTCTTAAGGATCTGTCACTTGAGAATGGAAAGACAAAAGAGATCGTTAATGTTCTCAATAACATCAAGGCTGATGAAAAAGCTCTGATAGTTACAGCAGAGAATAACGAACTGGTATACAGGGCAGCAAAGAACATCCCTACAGTTGAGACAGGAAGTGTTGGAACAGTTGGTGTGTATGACATCGTTAACTGCAACAGCCTGATAATGACTGAGGAAGCTGTTAAGAAAGTAGAGGAGGTTTACGCTCTATGAAAAATATACATGACATAATCCGCGGACCAGTCCTTACAGAAAAGAGCTACGATCAGATCGCTGACAAGAAGTACAGCTTCGAAGTAGCACTGGACGCAAACAAGATCGAGATAAAGAATGCTGTAGAGAAGATCTTTGACGTAAAGGTTGAGAGCGTAAACACAAGCATTCATAAGGGTAAAGTAAAGAGACAAGGTTACACAAGCGGAAGAACACCAAGAGTTAAAAAGGCTGTGGTAACTCTCAAGCCAGAGTCAAAGGCAATCGAGTTCTTTGAAAGCATGGTTCAGTAACTAGGATAAGGAGATAATAAAAATGGCAGTTAAAAATTATAAACCTACTTCTCCTGGTAGAAGAGGAGCTTCAGTTTTATCTTTTGAAGAGATTACAACCAATAAGCCTGAAAAGTCTTTGTTATATACAAAGAAGAAGACTGGTGGACGTAATGCACACGGAAGGATCACAGTTCGTCACATTGGTGGTGGACACAAGCAGAAACTTCGTATCATCGATTTCAAGAGACAGAAAGATGGTGTGCCTGCAACAGTAGCTACAATCGAGTATGATCCAGGCAGAACAGCTAATATAGCTCTTCTCAAATATGCTGATGGCGACAAGAAGTACATTCTTGCTCCTGTAGGCCTTTCAGTTGGAGATACAGTAGTATCCGGTGAAGGCGCAGACATCAGACCAGGAAACGCATTACAGATCAAGGACATTCCTGTTGGTACAATGATCCACAACATAGAGATCATTCCTGGAAAGGGTGGCCAGCTGGTAAGAAGTGCCGGCAATGCAGCACAGCTTATGGCTAAGGAAGGCAACTATGCACAGGTAAGATTACCATCCGGAGAAGTTAGACTGATCGCGCTCAACGCAAAGGCAACTATCGGTCAGGTAGGAAACCTCGACAGCGCTAACGTTAAGCTTGGTAAAGCTGGTAAGAGCAGAAACAAGGGTATCCGTCCAGCAGTTCGTGGTTCTGCAATGAACCCTGTTGACCACCCACACGGTGGTGGTGATGGTAAGTCACCAGTCGGACATGCTGGTCCTCTTTCTCCTTGGGGTCAGCCAGCACTTGGTTACAAGACAAGGAAGAAGAAGAACAAGACGGACAGACTCATCGTTCGTCGTAGGAATGCAAAATAATCTACTAGCATAAGCGAGGAAGGAGATAATAAATGAGCAGATCGGTTAAAAAAGGACCTTTTGTCCATGCGAAGCTTTTGGCTCGTATTGAACAAATGAACGAAACAAACGAAAAAAAGGTTTTAAGAACATGGTCAAGAGCTTCTACAATATTCCCACAGATGGTATCACATACAATCGCTGTGCACGATGGTAGAAAGTTCGTTCCAGTATATGTTACTGAAGACATGGTTGGACACAAATTAGGCGAGTTCGCTCCTACAAGGACATTCAGAGGACACGCCGGAGATAAGAAGAAATAATAACGGAGGAGAATGAAAGATGGCAACAAGAGTAAGAGAAAAGTCTGCCAGAAGGATCGAGAATAAAGACAGACGTCCTAAGGCAGTAGCAAAGTATATCAGAATTTCTCCGACAAAAGTTAGATTATTGATCAATCTGATCCGCGGTAAGAGCGTCAGAGAAGCTAAGGCTATAATCATGAACACTCCTAAGGCAGCATCAGAACCAGTTCTCAAACTGTTGAACAGCGCTGTAGCAAATGCTGAGAACAATCTGGAATTGAATAGAGATAATCTCTACGTTGCAGAGACTTATGTAGATCAGGGCCCAACACTTAAACGTTATCAAGCTGGATCTAGAGGTAGAGCAATGCCTCAGCTGAAGAGAAGCAGTCACATTACAATAATTCTTGATGAGGTTAAGGAGGGATAAGAATGGGCCAAAAAGTTAATCCTAACGGTTTCAGAGTCGGAGTCATGAAGGATTGGGACTCCAGATGGATGGCTAAAAAAGGACAGTTTGCAGATTTTATATACGAAGATTATAAGATCAGAGAATTCGTTAAGAAGAAGCACTATGAAGCTGGTATCTCAAGAATAGAGATCGAAAGAGCCGCAAACAAGGTATCTGTCACAATCTACACAGCTAAGCCTGGTATGGTTATCGGACAGAAGGGCGTTGGAATGGAAGCTCTCAGGGCTGATCTTCTTAAACTCACAGGAAAGAGCGTTGTTCTCAACGTTGTAGAAGTTAAGAAGCCTGATCTCGATGCACAGCTCATAGCTGAGAACGTTGCTCAGCAGCTCGAAAGAAGAATATCTTTCAGAAGAGCTATGAAGCAGGTCATCGGACGTGGTATGAGAGGCGGCCTGAAGGGAATCAAGGTCATGGTAGGTGGTAGACTTGGCGGAGCTGATATAGCAAGAGCTGAGCAGTATCATGAAGGAAGCATCCCGCTTCAGACAATCAGAGCTGATATCGACTATGGTTTTGCAGAAGCTGATACAACATACGGAAAACTTGGTATCAAGGTATGGACATACAAGGGAGAGATCCTTCAGAGCCCATTAAAGGATAAAGCTCAGAATACAGTAAATGAGCAGCCAAGAAGAGAAAGAAGACAGAGAGAAGGAGGTAGGCGCCATGTTAATGCCAAAGAGAGTTAAACACAGAAGAGTGTTTAGAGGTCGTATGAAGGGCAAGGCTCAGCGTGGCAACTTCGTTTCATACGGAGAGTACGGACTGGTTGCTCTACAGCCTTCATGGATTACAAGCAATCAGATAGAGGCAGCCCGTGTTGCAATGACACGTTACACAAGAAGAGGCGGTCAGGTATGGATCAAGATCTTCCCTGATAAGCCTGTAACACAGAAACCGGCAGAGACCCGTATGGGAAGTGGTAAGGGTGCTCCTGAATACTGGGTAGCAGTAGTTAAGCCAGGAAGAGTACTTTTCGAGATCGCCGGAGTTCCTGAAGAGACAGCAAGAGAAGCCCTGAGACTGGCTTCAAACAAACTTCCGATCAAGTGCAAGTTTGTTAAGAAAGAAGAAACTATAGCAGAAGGTGGTGAGCAAGTTGAAGGCTAATGAATTAAGAGATATGTCGGTCGAAGAATTAAACAAGAAATTAGTCGATCTCAAGGAAGAGTTCTTCAACCTGCGTTTCCAGAAGGCAACAGGCCAGCTTGGAAATCCTGTAAGCATCAGGGACATTAAGAAGGATATAGCACGCGTTAAGACAGTTCTCAGAGAACGTGAACTCAATATCGCAAACAAATAAGTATGAAAGGAGAATCTATTTATGGAAGGACAAGAAAGAAATCTTCGTAAAACAAGAGTTGGTGAAGTAGTAAGTACAAAAATGGATAAGACCATAGTTGTCCGCGTAAGTGAAGTAAAGAAACATCCTTTATACAAGAAAGCTGTTCATTACTCAAAGAAATTCAAGGTTCATGATGAGAATAATGAGGCAAATGTAGGCGATGTAGTTCAGATCATGGAAACGCGTCACTATAGCAAAGATAAGTATTTCAGATTACTGAGAATAGTTGAAAAAGCTAAATAATGGATAGGAAGGAGTAAACTATGATTCAACCACAAACATATTTAAAGGTTGCCGACAACTCCGGCGCTAAGACTATCCAGTGCTTTAAGGTTCTTGGTGGTTCAATGCGCAGGACAGCAAATATCGGTGATGTAATAATCGCTTCAGTCAAGACAGCTACACCTGGTGGAGTTGTTAAGAAGAAGGATGTAGTAAAAGCGGTAATAGTAAGATCAAAGAGCGGTGTAAAGAGAGCTGATGGCTCATACATCAAGTTTGATGAGAATGCTGCAGTAATTATCGACAACAATAAACAGCCTAGAGGAACTCGTATCTTTGGGCCTGTAGCAAGAGAAGTCAGAGACGAAGGATTTATCAGGATCGCATCTCTGTCTCCTGAAGTACTGTAAGAAAGCGGGGTCTTTAAGATGACAAAATTACATGTTAAAAAAGACGATACCGTAGTAGTTATTACAGGGAAAGACAAAGGCAAAAAGGGCAAGGTCCTCGTTGCTTCCCCAAAGGAAAACAAGGTTATCGTTGAGGGTGTGAATATTGTTGCAAGACATACAAAGCCTTCAGGCCAGGGTAACCAGGGCGGTATTATCAGAAAAGAAGCTCATATCGACGCATCAAATGTAATGCTTTACTGTGATAAGTGCGACAAGGGCGTAAGAGTTTCAGTAAAGGTTTTAGATAATGGCGAGAAAGTACGTGTTTGCAAGAAATGCGGAAACACCATTAAGTAATAGGAAGGGAGGAAAATAAATTGCCAAGACTCAAAGATACATATAAAAACGAAATAGTTCCTGCAATGATGGAAAAATTCGCTTATAAGAGTGTTATGCAAGTACCTAAGATTGAGAAAGTAGTCATCAATATGGGTATGGGAGATGTAAAGGATAACCCAAAGGCATTAGAATCCGCCCTTGCTGAACTGACAGAGATATCAGGACAGAAGCCTGTAGTTACTATCGCAAGAAAATCAGTAGCTAACTTCAAGGTTCGTGAAGGAATGAAGGTCGGTGCAAAAGTTACTATCCGTGGAGACAGGATGTATGAATTCGTTGACAAACTTATCAACATCGTTATCCCAAGGATCAGAGACTTCAGAGGAGTTTCAGCAAACTCATTCGATGGAAGAGGTAACTATGCTTTAGGACTCAGAGAACAGCTTGTTTTCCCTGAGATCGACTTCGATAAGGTTGATAAGATTCGTGGTATGGATATCATAATCGTAACAACAGCACATACTGATGAAGAAGCACGCGAATTACTGACATTCATGGGAATGCCATTCATTAAGTAAGGAGGAACAGAAAGTGGCTAAGAAAAGTATGATATTAAAGCAGCAGAAAGGCTCTAAATTTTCAACAAGAAATTATACAAGATGCCGTATCTGTGGTCGTCCACACTCTGTTCTCAGAAAATACGGAATTTGCCGTGTATGCTTCAGAGAACTTGCTTACAAGGGACAGATCCCTGGCGTTAAGAAAGCCAGCTGGTAAGACAAGATTAAGGAGGAGAAAGAAATGCCTGTTACAGATCCAATCGCCGATATGCTTACTCGCATCAGAAATGCTCTGGTAGCAAAGAAGGAAACAGTAGAAATTCCTGCTTCAAAGATGAAAGTATCTATCGCACAGATTTTGTTAGATCAGGGCTTTATTAAAGGCTTTGAAATAGATGAAGACAATATTCAGGGTGCTATAAAGATCGACCTCAAGTATGGTCCTCATGGAGAGAATGTAATCTCTGGTCTGAAGAGAATCAGCAAGCCAGGATTAAGAATTTATGCAAGCAAGGATGAGATCCCGAAGGTACTTAACGGACTTGGAATCGCTATCATCTCAACATCAAAAGGTCTGCTCACTGATTCAGAAGCTAGAAAGAATCAGGTAGGCGGAGAAGTCATAGCTTACATCTGGTAAGCTCGAGTGAAGAAAGGAAAGGTAAACAATTATGTCAAGAATTGGTAGACATCCTATCGAGCTTCCGGCTAACGTACAGTGCGAAGTTAATGGCAACGAAGTTACAATAAAGGGACCGAAGGGTGAATTAAAGCAGTGCTTCAGCAATGATGTATGCATCAAGCTGGAGGGAACAACTCTCACAGTCACACGTGACTCAGATGAGAAGAATATTAGAGCACTTCATGGACTTACAAGAGCTTTGATAGCAAACATGGTCCATGGTGTTACAGAAGGTTATTCTAAATCCCTTGATATAGTAGGAGTAGGATACAGGGTACAGCTTCAGGGAAAGAACCTCGTGTTCAACCTTGGATTCACACATCCTGTAGAGGTAGCTCCTGCAGATGGTATCGAGTTTGAAGTTCCAAACCCGAACCAGGTCATCGTTAAGGGATTAGACAAACATCTTGTCGGCCAGGTCGCAGCCAACATCAGAGATATCAAGTCACCAGAGCCATATAAGGGCAAAGGCATCAGATACACAGATGAACATGTTGTGATCAAGGAAGGCAAGTCAGGAATGTAAGGAGGAACGTAGATTATGATTTCTAAGATAAACAAAAAAGATATACGTGAAAAGCGTCATCAAAGAATCCGCAATAAGATTAACGGAACTCCTGAACGTCCTCGTTTAGCAGTATTCAGAAGCAACAGCAACATCTATGCTCAGATCATAGATGACGAAGCTCATAAGACATTATGTGCAGCTTCCACACTTGATAAGGATCTCAGCGCTCAGATCGCAGAAATGACAAAGACTGAAGCAGCAAAGACCGTTGGTGAGAAGATTGCAAAGCTTGCTCAGAGCAACAACATCGAAGAAGTCGTTTTCGACCGTGGTGGATTCCTCTATCATGGAAGAGTAAAGGCTCTTGCTGAAGGTGCCAGAGAAGCTGGATTAAAATTATAAGGAGGAACGAAAGTTGCAACAGCGTATAGATGCCAGTGTACTGGATTTAAAAACAAGACTTGTTTCCGTTAACCGTGTTGCAAAGACGGTTAAAGGCGGTCGTAACATGAGATTCTCAGCACTTGTAGTTGTTGGAGATGAAAACGGACATGTTGGATGTGGACAAGGAAAAGCAGCTGAAATTCCTGAAGCAATCAGAAAAGCTGAAGAAAATGCTAAGCACAACATGATCACAGTCAGCATGGAAGGAACAACTATTCCTCATCACATCATTGGTAAGTTCAGCAAGGGATATTTGGTAATCATGCCTGCTGCTCCTGGAACAGGTGTCATCGCCGGAAACCACGCACGTGCAGTATTTGAACTTGCAGGAATCAAGGATATCCGTGCTAAGTCATATGGATCAAACAATCCTATAAACACAGTTAAGGCTGCAATCGCAGGACTTACACAGCTGAAGACAAAAGCAGATGTTGAACGTCTTCGTGGCGTAAAGATCGACTAAGGAGGACATCACGATGCAGTTAAAGATTACTTTAAAGAAGAGTACAATTGGATGCCCAAAGGATCAGATAGGTACAGTTCATGCTTTAGGCCTGAAGAAACCAGGACAGACTGTTGTCAAGGAAGCTAATGACGCCATCAAGGGTCAGATCTTCAAGGTTAAGCACCTTGTAACAGTTGAAGAAATTTAAGGAGGGGTAGTAAAGATGAAATTACATGAATTACAACCCGCTGTTGGTTCCAGACAGTCAAAGAAGAGACTTGGAAGAGGTAATGGATCAGGTCTTGGCAAGACATCTGGTAAGGGCCAGAAGGGCCAGAAAGCAAGGAGTGGCGGTGGAGTTCGTCCAGGATTTGAGGGCGGCCAGATGCCTCTCGTAAGAAGAATCCCTAAGAGAGGATTTGCAAACATTTTCGCTAAGCAGTATACAACAATCAATGTTGATGAGCTGAGCGTTTTCGAAGAAGGAACAGAGATCACAGCTGAATTCCTGAAAGAGATCGGATTTATCAATAAGATAAATGATGGACTTAAGGTTTTAGGCGATGGAGAGCTCGATGTCAAGCTCACAGTAAAGGCTAAGAAATTCACAAAGGCAGCACGTGAGAAAATCGAGAATGCGGGCGGAACTGCAGAGGAGATCTGATAATGTTTAAAACACTGGCAAATGCATGGAAGATAGAAGACTTAAGAAAGAAGATCTTATACACTCTTCTAATTCTTCTGGTATATCGTATCGGCATCACGATTCCTGTTCCAGGAGTCAATGCCGCATACGTTGCTGAGCGAGTTGGAAGTTATACAGCGTTAGAATTTTTGAATATGATGTCTGGTGGAGGACTTGAAAACATGTCCATTTTTGCACTGGGCATCTCTCCATATTTGAATGCTTCTATCGTTATGAATCTTCTAACTATCGCTATACCTGCCCTTGAAAGATTATCAAAGGAAGGTGAAGAAGGTCAGGAGAAGATCAGTAAGATCACCAGATATGTTGCTGTTGGATTAGGTCTTATACAGGCCATAGGTATCATCTGGGGATTAGGTGACAGCGCTGTTCAGTCGACAGATCTGTTCAACTATATTACTATATTCCTTTGCTTGACTGCAGGTACTGCACTTATGATGTGGCTGGCAGAACAGATAGATCAGAAAGGTATCGGAAATGGTATCTCTCTTATAATCTTTGCCGGTCTCGTAGCTCAGGTACCAAGTCAGGTGATATCACTTGCTACAGCAGTTATAAACGGTGAACTGAGTATCCTTGGAATAATACTTGTAATAATAGGTATATTGGTCATCATCACTGCTATCACTTTTGTTGATCAGGCAGAGAGAAGGGTACCTGTTCAGTATTCAAAGAGAGTTGTCGGAAGAAAGATGTATGGCGGTCAGTCAACATATATTCCGATCAAGGTAAACCAGTCAGGAGTAATGCCTATCATTTTTGCGATGACATTTGTTCAGTTCCCAGCAATGATAGCACAGTTCTGGCCAAACAGTGCCTTCTATACCTGGTATACAAGGTTCCTTGGTACAGGAAGCATTCTCTATGCGATCATATATGCACTGCTTATCATATTCTTCACATATTTCTATTCTCAGATTGCTTTCAATCCGATAGATGTATCAAAGAATATACAGCAGTATGGTGGATTCATACCAGGAATCAGAGCAGGGAAGCCAACATCAGATTATCTTAATAAGATACTCGTAAGGCTGACTCTGTTTGGAGCCGTATTCCTTGCTATACTGGCAGTTATACCTACACTTTTCACTAAGATAACTTCTTTGACATCTACATTCAGTGCTACAGGACTTCTCATTATGGTAAGTACAGCACTTGAGACAGCTCAGCTGCTTGAAGCACAGATGATGATGAGACACTACAAAGGTTTCTTGAATTAAGGAGTTAAAATATGAATTTGATTTTTTTGGGACCTCCAGGAGCAGGAAAAGGGACAGTAGCCGCTGAGCTGAAAAAGACTTCAGGGCTGGATCATCTCTCAACAGGCGACATGCTCAGAGAAGAGATGAAGAACGAAACAGAACTGGGAAAGATCGCAAAAGAATATATAGAGAGTGGCAAGCTTGTGCCTGATGATCTGATCATAGATATGGTCAAGAACAGACTTGAGAATGCAGATGCAGGAATAATGTTTGATGGATTTCCAAGAACAGTGGCACAGGCTGAGGCTCTTGATAAGATTGCCCATATTGATGCAGTCATAAATCTCACCACAACGATCGATGTTATCATCGAGAGGATCGGTGGAAGAAGGATCTGCAGAAACTGCGGTAAAGTGTACAACGTAAGCTGGTATCACAAGGACACCTGTGAAGATTGTGGCGGTGAGCTCTATACAAGAGCAGATGATACTGAAGAGACCATCAGGACTCGTTATGATGAGTATCTTAAGAAGACAGCACCACTGATCGATTATTACAGGGTAAAAGGTATCGTTCATGATATCGATGCAAACGGTGATATCCAGACTAAAGTTGATGCCATTTCAGATATAATCAAGGGATAATATGATCAGTTTAAAATCCAAAGATGAAATTAAGCGCATGCGTGATGCTGCGCTTATTGCAATAGATGCGATCGATCTTATGGTCAAGGCTGTTGAACCGGGAATAACCACTATGGAACTGGATGATATCGCATACAGGTATATCATCTCCAAGGGCGCAAAGCCAGGTTTCAAAGGATATGGTGGTTTCCCGGGAACAGCATGCATCTCTATTAATGAAGAGATAGTACATGGTATCCCAGGACCAAGAAAACTGAGAGAAGGCGACATAGTTACTTTTGATACCGGAGCATATCTTCATGGATATCATTCAGATATGGCAAGGACCGTAGGTGTTGGAAAGATATCAGAAGAAGCTGCAAGGCTCATAAGACTTACAGAAGAATCTTTCTTTAACGGGATAAAGTACGCAGTTGCTGGAAACAGGATCCATGACATAAGTGCAGGAGTTGAAAAAGTTGCACTTGATAATGGACTTGGCATAGTCCGCGAATATACAGGACATGGTCTTGGCACTGACCTTCATGAAGAACCGGAAGTACCAAACTATACTTCAAGGATAAAAGGACCTGTATTAAGACCTGGCCTGGTGATATGCGTTGAACCAATGCTGACACTTGGTGCAGAAGATACGATATTAGCCGAAAATGAATGGACAGCCTCAACATCGGATGGAAGTCTGGCAAGTCATTATGAGAATACCATTGTGATAACCGACAACGGTCCATGTGAGATCATTACACTGAAATGATGACGAGAGCTGAAATAGGTAATATCTGCTGTTCCACAGCAGGTCGTGATAAAGGAAAATTATTCGTTATAATCGATATTCCGGATGAAAAGCATGTTCTTATCGCAGATGGTGAACTGAGAAGGACTGCATCACCGAAACTGAAGAATATCAGGCATATAAAGATCATTGGAAACGTATCATGTTCTGTGACAGGAACCTGTGATGACAGAGAGCTGGACAGCCAGATACGGAAAAAACTGAAAGAGATACAGAAGAGTATCAAAGAATAAGGAGAGATAACTTGTCTAAAAGTGATGTTATTGAAGTAGAAGGTGTAGTTACTGACACATATCCAAACGCAACTTTTGAAGTTGAACTGGAGAACGGGCATAAGGTACTTGCTCATATATCTGGAAAACTGAGAATGAATTACATCAGGATCATTCCGGGTGACAAGGTAACAGTTGAACTGTCACCATATGACCTTTCAAGAGGCAGGATCATCTGGAGAGGAAAAAATTAAAAAATAACTTGCAATTTAATTTGCAAACATATAAAATATATAAGCTTACAATTAAAATGGATTAATATCGGTTTGTTGTAAAGTTCTTGGAGGTAATTGTTATGAAAGTTAGACCATCAGTAAAGCCTATCTGCGAAAAATGTAAAGTTATTAAGCGCAATGGTAAGGTTATGGTTATTTGCGAGAACCCAAAGCATAAGCAGAGACAGGGTTCACGTTCATAATATTGCACAAAAGCTGGATTAGCAGAATATTCGCAGCGGCTGTACGGGTACAAGGTGAACCTGTATTGTGATTTTTTGTTTATGAGGCTTATGTAATAGAGAAATAAAACACACATATTTTTGGAGGTAGCGATTAATGGCGCGTATTGCCGGAATAGACTTGCCAAGAGATAAACGTATTGAGATCGGTCTGACCTATATCTATGGTATAGGTTTAAAGTCATCTCAGAATATTCTTGCTGCAACAGGTGTAGATCCTGATATCCGTGTAAGAGATCTTTCAGAAGATGATGCACAGAAGATCAGAGATTATGTAGATAAAAATTTCACAGTAGAAGGTGACCTGAGAAGAGATATCAACCTCAACATCAAGAGACTGATGGAGATCGGTTGCACTCGTGGTGTTCGTCACAGAAGAAGTCTGCCAGTTCGTGGACAGCGTACAAAGACAAATGCCAGAACCAGAAAAGGTCCAAAGCGTACTGTAGCAGGAAAGAAGAAATAAGGAGGATAATGTTTTATGCCTAAGAATGCAAAAACAATCAGAAGACGTAGAGAGAAAAAAAATATCGAACGTGGCGCAGCACATATCCGTTCTTCTTTTAACAATACTATTGTTACCATGTCAGATATGCAGGGAAATGCACTTTCACAGTCCAGTTCTGGAGCTCTTGGTTTCAGAGGATCAAGAAAGTCAACACCTTATGCTGCACAGATGGCAGCTGAGACAGCAGCCAAGGCAGCTATGGAACATGGCCTTAAGTCAGTAGAAGTATATGTAAAGGGACCTGGTGCAGGCAGAGAAGCTGCAATAAGAGCTTTGGCAACAGCAGGATTAGAGATAACAGTCATCAGAGATGTAACTCCTATCCCACATAATGGTTGCCGCCCACCTAAGAGAAGAAGGGTATAAGGAGGACAAGGATTATGGCTATAGATAGAACACCTAGATTAAAAAGATGTCAGTACCTTGGAATTAGTCCTTCTGAGTTAGGTCTTGACAAGAAGACAACACGTACATCATCACATGCAGGAAAAAAGAGCTCACAGTATGGTCTGCAGCTCAAGGAAAAGCAGAAGGCAAAGTTCATTTATGGTGTACTGGAGAAACAATTCCATGGTTATTATGACCTGGCTGCAAGAGAAAGAGGTAAGACCGGTGAAACACTGATGGTTTTACTTGAGCAGCGTTTGGATAATATTGTATTCCGTATGGGATGGTCAAGAACCAGACCAGAAGCAAGACAGATGGTAGTTCACAAATTTGTGACTGTAAACGGAAAGATAGTAAACATTCCTTCATATCAGGTAGCACCTGGCGATGTTATTGAGATCGTAGAAGGAAAGAAGAATTCCCAGAGAATGAAGGAGATCCTTGAAGTTACAGCTGGAAGGATCAGCCCAGTCTGGATGCAGTCCGATATAGAGAATTTACATGGAACGATTTTAGAGACTCCTACAAGAGATCAGATAGATGTACCTGTAGATGAGACTCTGATCATAGAGTTGTATTCAAAATAATTTTTGGATATTTCGAGATTTTATTTGGCACTTGTGCCGGTTAAAGATTTTGGCTTGTAAAAAGCCTATAGTCACCTAAAAAGCATTAAGGAGGTTTTTTCGTAGATGCTGGAAATTGAAAAGCCTAAGATCGAATGCGTTGAGATGAATGACGACAAAAGTTATGCGAAGTTTGTCATGGAGCCTCTCGAAAAGGGATTTGGTACAACTTTAGGAAATTCTCTCAGAAGAGTTCTTCTTGCTTGTCTCCCTGGAGTGGCAGTAACAAAGATTCGTATTAACGGCATCCTTCATGAATTCTCAGTTATACCTGGAGTTCGTGAAGATGTAACTAACATTGTATTGAACCTGAAGGGACTTCGTGCCCGTCTGTTCTCCAATGAACCTAAGACTCTTACACTCAATGTTGAAGGGCCAAAGGAAGTAACAGCAGCTGACATCAATTATGATGCAGATGTTGAGATCATCAATCCGGATATTCATATCGCAACTCTGGAAGATGGTGCAAAGCTTGAGATGGAGATCGTCCTTGAGCATGGCAGGGGATATGTAACTGCAGATGCTAACAAGACAGAGGACATGCCAATAGGTGTTATACCTATGGATTCACTGTTCTCACCTGTAAAGATGGCAAACTTTACAGTAGAAGATACACGTGTAGGTCAGATAACAGATTTCCATAAGCTTACATTGGAAGTACTTACAGATGGGACTATTGCTGCCGATGAGGCTATATCACTTGCAGCAAGGATACTTTACGAATATTTCGGTCAGTTCCTTAGTCTGACAACAGATGTTAGTGAAGTTGAAATTATGGTTCCACGTGATGATTCTAAACGAGACAAGATAATGGAGATCACCATTGAAGAGTTGGATCTCTCAGTTCGTTCCTACAATTGTCTTAAGAGAGCGAACATAAACACAGTTGAGGAATTGATAAAGAAGAACCCAGAAGAGATGATGAAGGTGCGTAACCTTGGTAAGAAGTCTATTGAGGATATAGAACAGAAACTGGCTGCACTTGGTCTAACTCTTCGCCAGGACGATTAAATTTAGGAGGAAGTTCGGAAATGGCAAAGTATACTAAGCTTAACAGACCATCCGATCAGAGGAAAGCAATATTAAGAAGTCAGGTCACAGCACTTCTTTGGAATGGTAAGATAGTTACAACAAAGGCTCGCGCTAAGGAAGTTCAGAGGATCGCAGAGAAGCAGATAACAAAGGCTGTTTCACAGTACAAGAACAATGTAACAGTTACCAAGTCCGTAAAGGATGACAAAGGCAATGTAACAGAACAGCAGTTCGAAGTTGATAGCGCAGCTAAGCTTGCAGTAAGACGTCAGCTTATCGCAGAGCTCTACAACGTAAGACCTGAGAAAATGGATAAAGAGAGCAAGTCTCAGTACAAGAACCGTACAAAGGATAATAACTTCCCAGTAATTGAGAAGCTTTTCAGAGAGTTAGCTCCAAAATATGCAACCAGAGCTGAAGCACTCGGACAGGGCGGCGGATACACAAGGATCATAAAAGCAGGCCCAAGAAGAGGCGATGCTGCTGAAATGGTAGTTATAGAGCTTGTTTGATTAATGATCGATCGGTTAAATGAGGCAGTAGTTTTAGCTAATGCCTCATTTTTTTAAAGATGGAGTGCAGGAATGATAGTAGAAGCAAATGGAGTAAGGTTTGCATATGTCTCAGATGAAGGCAAATATACATTTGCACTAAATGATGTTGACATCACAATAGAACAGGGAGAATTCGTAACCATACTTGGCCATAACGGAAGCGGGAAGTCAACTTTTGCAAAACTCGTGAACGCTTTGAATGTTCCAACAAACGGTGAGATACTCATTGATGGCATGGATACACGTGACGAGGATAATCTTCTTGACATTAGGAAAACAGCAGGTATGGTATTTCAGAATCCTGACAATCAGCTGGTAGCTACTATAGTCGAAGAAGATATAGCATTCGGACCGGAGAATCTTGGCATCCCAAGAGAAGAGATCCGTGAAAGGATCGACTATGCCCTGTCTGTCGTTCATATGGAAAAATACAGAAAACATGCTCCGCATATGCTTTCTGGCGGACAGAAACAAAGGATAGCAATAGCTGGAGTGCTGGCCATGAAGCCTAAGATCATTGTATTTGACGAATCAACTGCAATGCTCGATCCAAAAGGGAGAAAAGATGTACTGAATATAATGCGTGATCTCAACAGGAATGAAGGGATTACCATCATACTCATAACACATTACATGGAAGAGGCTGTATATTCTGACAGAGTATACATCCTTGATGATGGAAAAGTGATCAAACAGGGTGATCCTGTAGATGTGTTCTTTGACTATGACACAATAGAGAAGACAGGACTCACTTTACCTTTTGAGGCAAAGCTTATAAGAGATATGGAAAAGACCGGAGTGGCAATAAGGCATACTCTGGATACAGAGGAGTTGCTGGAGGGAATATGTCAATTAAAGTAGATAATGTTTCTTTTACATATATGAAAAAGACTCCATTCCAGGTCAATGCACTCAAGAATATTTCTTTTGAGATCAAGGACGGGGATTTTGTAGGAATAGTTGGACACACAGGAAGTGGCAAGTCTACTCTTATACAGATAATAAGCGGACTTCTCAAAGAATATGAGGGGAACGTTGTGATCGACGGGATCGATTACAATGATAAAAAGGCTGACAGGACTCGTCTCAGGAGACTTGTGGGAGTCGTTTTCCAGTATCCGGAGTATCAGCTGTTCGAAGAGACAGTAGAAAAAGATATTGCCTTTGGTCCGAAGAAGCTCGGACTTGACGAGAAGGAAGCTGAAGAACGTGTCAAGGTAGCAATGGACCTTGTGGGCCTTGACTATGACATGTACAGGGATGTCTCCCCGTTTCAGTTGTCCGGAGGACAGAAAAGAAAAGTAGCAATAGCAGGTGTGCTTGCTATGGAGCCACAGATACTGATACTGGATGAGCCAATTGCAGGTCTTGACCCGCAGGGCAGAGAGAATTTTCTGGAGCTCATCAAGAGCCTTAATGAATGCGGAATGACCATACTGATGGTCTCACATAATATGGATAATCTGGTTGAATATGCCAAGAGGATCATAGTGCTCAAAGATGGAGAACTGTTCATGGACGGAACTCCTGCCGAGGTCTTTGCAGATAAGGAAAAGGTTGCAGAAGCAAGTCTGAATCTTCCCGAGGTAGCATCGTTCTGTGACAGGCTCAGGGAAAAGGGATTTGATGTTCCTGACAGCATAATAAGATATGAGCAGCTCAAGGATTATATAATCAGTACTGTAGGAGGTTCTTACGATGATTAAAAACATGACCATCGGGCAGTATTTTCCTGCAGATTCGTTTGTTCATAAGCTCGATCCCAGGACCAAACTTATCATTACATTCATACTCATTATATTTGTGTTCCTGATACACAGTTTGCCCGGGTATATATCTATGGTCGCATTTCTGGCTCTTACCATTGCTTTCAGCAAGATCTCATTCAGACTGGTGCTGAAAAGCATAAGATCCATATGGTTCGTCATTTTTATTACATTCATCCTTAACATTTTTTTCCTTAAGGGTGAGGAGATACTTTTTGAATGGCAATTCATACGTATATACAGAGAAGGGCTTATAAAGGCATGTGAAATGGCTGGAAGGCTGGTGATACTTGTCATCATCTCATCCATGCTTACATATACTACCTCTGCTAAGGAGATAACTGATGCTATCGAGATCCTTTTCGGACCACTCAAAAAGCTCAGATTCCCTGTGCATGAGATGGCTCTTATGATGAGCATAGCACTCAGGTTTATTCCAACACTTCTTGAGGAAACAGACAGGATAATGAAAGCACAGACAGCAAGGGGAGCATCCTTCGATACAGGCGGCCTCATTTCCAGGATAAAGGGAATGCTTCCGATACTGATACCTCTGTTCATAAGTGCCTTCAAGAGAGCTGAAGATTTGGCGCTTGCCATGGAAGCGAGATGCTATCACGGCGGTGACAACAGAACAAGGCTTGTGGAATATCATTACAAGTTCAGGGACCTGATCGCATTTGCTCTTACGGCCCTTGAGATAGTTATCATCCTAATAGCAAAATGAGTAAAAGGATAGTTCTGACAATTGAATATGATGGAACGAATTACAGCGGATGGCAGGCACAGGATAATGCAAAGAGTATCCAGGGAGAGATAGAGAAGGCTATAACAGAAGTCTTTCACCAGAACATCAGAGTCTTTGGAGCAGGCAGAACGGATGCAGGAGTGCATGCCCTGGGACAGTGTGCCCATTTTGATATCGATACAGATATACCTGGAGAAAGATTTTCATATATCCTGAATCAGAAGCTTGATGACGACATACGCATAAGAAGCTCTTTTGAAACGGACGAATCCTTCCATGCAAGAAAAAGTGCAAAAGGGAAGCATTACAGGTATGTGATCTATAATGCCCGAATATGTAATGCGATCGGCAGACAATATTCATGGCATGTTCCATATGATATCGACATCAGTGCAATGCAAGAGGCTTCCGGACATTTTATGGGAGAGCATGATTTCTCTGCATTCCGCACGGTCGGTAGTAACATTGTGGGGACTGTCAGGACGATCTATTCTCTTGAGGTAGACAAAAAAGGGGATTACATCACCATAGATGTAAAAGGGAACGGATTTCTTTATAATATGGTCAGGATAATAGTCGGAACTCTGATATATGTTGGGGAAGGAAAGATAGCACCACAGGATATAGACTCTATAATCGCATCAAGGGACAGAACTAAGTCAGGTATTACAGCTCCGGCCAAAGGCCTACAGCTTGTGGAGGTGCTGTACTGAATGTAAAAACACTCAAAAATCCCCTATTTAAAGGGATTTTTT
>CACZNR010000077.1 GCA_902782475.1 uncultured Eubacteriales bacterium | reverse complement strand
CTCCTCTGTGGCCTTCATTATTTCTGCCGGATCCGGAACTCTTTGATATGATCCTTGGCTCAGGCCTCATCTCTCACTGTAGGATACGAGGTTCGTTTTTCCCTTCTGTGCTATGAGACCGCCCTGCATATATATGACTGTGGCATCAAACTCCGCATGATATTCCCTAAGCATATTGCCGAAAACATCCTTTATGGTTCCAAGCTTCTGGCCCTTATCTATGTCTTCATCTATCTGCACCTCAGGATACCAAAAGCCCGCCTCGTCCGATGTGAGGTAATTCGTCCTTTCGAATATCTTCTGCTCCCTTTCCACAGGTATGAAGCTTCCTTCTGTGATGCCGAAATATATAAGGAGGTTATTTATGTCATTTATCCCCTGCTCTATGCTCTTTTTGGAGCACTCACCGTGCCCTGATCTTTCGAGTATTATGCCCGGTGTCCCCTGATGGCAGGAATAGCTGTACAGTCCGTCCCTTGCAGTTGAAGCCACAAGATAGTTGACATCCATGTGCCTTGATATGTCAAGTGTCAGCTCTCTCATCTGCTCTCCGCATGCAGTGGGGAAGAATATGAGGTCTGAAAGGGTCTCGAACTGTCCGCCGCTGTGAAGGTCCAGTATGAAATCCACCTGGGGACGTACCTCATTTGCAACCCAGTATTTTATCCTCTCTGTAACGCTGCCGTCGGCTGATCCCGGAAAGGCTCTGTTTATGTTCTTGTCATCCTCAGGGACATGTGCATCCACCATGCTCATCATGCCTGAATAGTTGAGGCAGTTAAAGAATATCACTGCTCCCCTGACCTCTGAAGGCTCTAGCTGTGATGATACAACGGATGCCGATGCAACTCCAGGATACTCCCCTCCGTGCACACCGGCAGAGATGAGTACTGTCTTTCCTTCCCCTTCGCCGTTTATCACGGTCACAGGTGTCCTGTATTCTGTTCCAGGTATAGTAATGAAGTCCTGAAACTTTTCTCCTCTTTTTATTGTCCTTCCTGCCAGGATTATGTCTTTTCCCATGATCTTCGCATCTCCTTTTTTCTGATCTTTACGTTAGCATAAGCTAACATGGATATTGTATATTACTTTTTAGTTCACTTCCATAAGTACTTTAAAAAAACATTTCAGAAAAAATATCAAAAAAAGTTATCATTTTTGTATCAAAAAGAGTATAATGTCTTTTTGAAAACAGATTACATCAACTTGCAAGAAGATTTCGACATTGTTCAACATTCTTCTGCGCTGACTCTCAGAAGAAGTCCCTTAAAAAAGGCCCTTCAGGGAAGGATGTGACCTTTAATGTTCATTTGAGATCTGAACACGGAAAGAACAAAAGTTATTTGATCAGGATTTCGCAGCCTTATTATCGACTGCCAGGCATATTAAGGAAAGCAAATGAAAGATACGAAGACAAATACAGCAAAAACACGTACGGAAAGGACCAGGGAGCTCATATTTGAAGCTTTCATCACTCTTATACACGACAAGCCCTTTGACGACATAACCATAACGGACATCTGTGAGAAGGCAGGCATACACCGTACCACCTTCTATAACCATTTCGAGAACAAGAACGAACTGTTCTCTGCCCTTCTTGACTATACCCACATGGATTTTCTCGAAGCCATACCACAGGCAGGGGAAGCAACGGACCTTAAGTCCTATCTCCTGGGATTGGTGGATGTGGTCCTCACCTCCATATCAGGCAACAAGAAGAAGTTCTCCACATTCCTGAGCCCGGACCACAATGCAGGTCTTAAGGCAATGATCACAAGCTACTATTCAGATGAGCTCTTAAATGCCTTTGAGATACTTGAGCACAGAGGCCTTTTGAAGGTAAGAAAGGGAATGCCCCTGTCTTTCCTCTCGGAATTTCTCATGAGCGGATTCGTTTCAGTCTGCACATGGTGGCTCAATTCCGGCGAACCTGTCACAAAGGATCAGCTCATGGAGTACTTCACTAACCTTGCAAGATATCTTCACATCTGAAATATATTAAAAAGTCTATGGCATCCATGTGGGACGACTCACATGGATCTTTTTTGTTTTCAGGCTCCTTCCGGCTGACAGCAACATAAGTAAGTGCATAACTTGTGAAAATAATGGTATAATCTGTTTGAGAGTTTTTAATGAGATTAGCAAAGGAGATATACTATGGAATTACCAAAAACTCATAAATTTGCTGCCATAATGGCAGACAGGACCGATGAAGAGATCGGTGGCAGGATTAGAAATGTCCATGTAGCAGAGATACATGAAGGTACCCTCCGTGAGATGGGACCGGAAGATGTAATGCTCAAGATGGAAACATGCCAGATCTGTACTACAGACTATCAGCAGTGGCTGGGACTCAGAGAGCATCAGGGTTTCCCTATGGCCGGCGGACATGAGTGGAGCGGTATAGTCATCGCCAAGGGTGACGAAGTTAAGGGCATCGAAGTTGGCGACAGAGTAGGCCCTGTACACGGCGGATGCGGAAAATGCATCAACTGCAGAAGAGGACATACATTCGCATGCACCAATAAAGGTGGCATGAGACAGAATCCGGATGGTTTCCTTGGATCCAAGGGATTCTCAAACTACTGCGTTGAACCATATACCGCTGTTGTAAAGCTTGCGAAGGATCTTGATCCTTCAGTTGCAGGATTCGTAGAGCCTATCGCTACATGTGTATGCGGCATGAAGAGGCTCCGTGTTCAGCCTGGTGAGACAGTAGTAATAATCGGTGCAGGCACCATGGGTATCGCAAATGCCCAGGTAGCACATGCATTCGGTGCAAGGGTAATAATCACAGAGCTCACACCAAAGAAGCTTGCAAGAGCAAGATCCATGGGATTTGCAGATGTCATAGACTCAGCAAACACTGACCCTGTTGAAGAAGTAATGAAATTAACGGACGGTTATGGCGCTGACTGTGTCATAGCTGCAGTAGGACTTGGTTCTGCATATGAGCAGGGCTACAAGATGCTCAAGAGAGTAGAGGGAAGATTCCTT
>CACZNR010000076.1 GCA_902782475.1 uncultured Eubacteriales bacterium | reverse complement strand
GGTTTCTGAAGGAGTTCAAGACCATTGAGCCACATCTTGCTTGGAGAGAATGTATGGCACCATGTGACTATGCCTATGCACTCATCCCTGTAGTTGGCTTCCTTTATAAGGGCTGTGATCTGGTCACTGCTCCTTCCTGTATCCTTATAGACCAGTCTGTAAGGCAGTTTTGCTGACAGTTCTTCGGCCATCTCTGCGGCCCTCTTCCTGACTGTCTCAAGGACATCCTCACCATAAAGGTCCTGACTTCCGACTATAAACCAAAATTCCTTCTGCATAATAAATCTCTCCTTATTCATGGATTAAGTCTTTTGACTTCAAGCTTTGACAGGAATACCTTTCCGTTCTCAGCTATGATAGAGTTGTTCTCATCTTCATCAGTGGTATAGATGTTGCAGGACATGTCTTCCCTGTAGTCATTTGCGAATGCTTCGATGGAGCTTCTGTCAGATACTATGTCTATGGTAAGCTCCTTCCTGCCTGTAAGATTAAGAGGTGCAACAGCCTTGCCCTTGCTCCAGCCGTCAGACTTTGCAAGATCAATGCTCTGCATTCCCTTCTTAAGATCATAGACTATTTCTGTCACATGATCACCCTTTGCCCTGAGAGCCAGCTTTATGCTCTTGGCAGTGGTCTTCTCAAGATCCACTGTGGCCTTTATCTCGTAGAGATATCCGTCTATAAGATCCAACTTATCTTCGATCTCAACATTTTCCTTCTCACACACGGTCTCTGCCATATCTTCCAGTTCCCTTATAGGTTTGAAAGAAAGTGTAAGGTCATCATTTAATGTTACTTCTCTAGGAATATTGAAGAATCCTGTCCATCCGTCCTTTGATGTTGCACCAAAATCATGCCATATCGGCATCCAGTGCCAGTTGTTGGACCATCCGACGATTATGTTCCTTCCATCAGGTGCCAGGAAATGCTGAGGTGCATAGAAGTGCAGACCAAAGTCCACTTCACCGCTGGTGATAGGATAGAATCTTCCTACTTCGTAGTCGAAATCACCTACGAAGTATACGGCTTTTCTCTCACCTGTTCCCATAGGTCCGAATATAAGTACGAACTTGTCTTCCAAAGGGAAGAAGTTAGGGCATTCGAACATGTGTCCCCACTCACCCTTTGACTCATAAAGAGTATTCAGGAATTCCCAGTTGATGAGGTCTTCTGATCTGAACACAAGAGCTCTGCCCCTGTCACCTATCTTTGTGCCGGCCACCATGTAGTACTTTCCGTTATGCTCCCATACCTTCGGATCCCTGAAGTCAGCCTTTTTGAATCCTTCAGGTGCATGGAGCACAGGATTGCCTTCATACTTCGTGAAATTGACACCGTCTTCAGAAACAGCTATGCACTGCACCTGCTCATATACTGTGGAACCAGTATATATAAGATACAGCTTGTCATCCTTGACTATGGCACTTCCTGTAAAGCATCCGCCCTTAGGATAGCGCTCATAATCCTCGCTCGGCACGAGTGCAGGAGGGAGGTTCTCAAAATGGAGCATGTCATCGCTTACCTGATGCCCCCAGAACATCTCTCCCCAGAAAGGATCGAATGGATTGTACTGATAGAAGAAGTGATATTTTCCCTTGAAATATACAAGTCCGCATGGATCGTTTATCCAGCCAGTTTCAGGCATCAGATGGAACTTCTGCCTCATAGGGCTTTTTGCAACTATATCTTTTTTTCTCTGGATCTCAAGGTTTGCCCTGTCCAGCTTTTCCTGATAAATACTCATTTCTAACATTCACAGGTATCCGAAGGAAATATTTCAGCGGATATCTGCATCCCCCTAACTGCAAATATTCATATCAATATTATAGCATAGCCCCCTTTTGTAAAGGCATTTTTCGCACATCTTACGCCAATCTTACACCATTTTGGTAGTGGCTTAAGTAATTGTTTAGTAGGCTAGTTTTTGCCTCAAAATTTTTTCAATCTGGTGTTCGGGAATATGTTTGTAGAGACACATAGTCCCATCTCCAATCGTGCTCATGATGTCATAACAAACATCATCGTTATAAAAGAAGGTACCATACTCGTCAATAATATAAATGGTACCTTCTTTCGTTTCATTATCAATAGTGAATTTCACTCTGTCTTCATAATTATATTTTGGTTTTCCTAACATTACTCCTCCTCTTTGGTTATGGCTTTTTCTATTACATCCTTGTACAGACATTTCTGACCATTCCAATCTCCCACGATGTCGTAGAAGATATTGTCTAAGTAAACCTCTGTACTGGGCGATTGCCTTTTTATTACTCCATGTTTTACCATAGTATCTATAGTAAAAATCACTTTGTCTCCTTCATGATACTTTGGATAACTCTCTTCTTTTCACAAGCATTACTTTCGCTCGCGACATATTCATTAAAAGATTCTAAAAGGATTGATAGGCTCATAGCCAAGCCATTTATGTATTCCATTTCAAGCTCATCTTTTATTGCATAATCAATCTCTCTCGCTATCATGTAGATAGCATCCCCCATTATTTTTATTTCTTTATTCATTTTTTAACCTCTTACTTTTTATGTATATATTTTTGAAAATAAAAGGTTCTTCACAGAATCGTTGGGATAAATAAGTATTGAAAAAGGAGCATAACCGTTCTAAATTGTAATTGAAAGAATAAAAAAGGGCGGTAAAAATATGCTCCTCGATAGTAATAATACATTCATTCATCTTTTCTGCCAACAGTATATCTGTGATATATTTGATATTTTTGAAGAAAAAATGAGATCTGGCTGTCATTTGACAGTACACAGGACACAAAAGCCATAGAATGTCCAGATTGTCATCTTAAGGTTTCGGATATCCATGATATAAACAGTACAGTACTAATCGTTGTAATAACTGTGGGAACAACTAAACAGAAGACATATGTTTCAAGGAAAAGAGTACACGTCTGACAAAAAGAGCAGCCCAGTGGATCAGAGGATTACTGAAGTACGGACTAAGCATCAGTTCCATATCTACACTGGGATACCATAAAGACACTGCACAGACAGGACATGGAATAGGAACTATCCTTAGTGGATGAATACATGAAAGAAAGCGGATACAGCCCCAAGGTATCTGGCAGTGGATGAATTTGCGATAAATAAGGGACATACGTATGCGACGTGTGTACTAGACATAGAGAGGGGATATGTCCTGTGGGTAGGAAAAGGGAGAAACATCGAATCCTTTATGAGATTCTTTATTGATACAGAGCCTGATCTGTTAAGTGAAATAAAGGCAGTAGCCATGGATATGATCGTACAACCGACTTGTAGAAGAGAACCTTCTGCGCGCAAGGATAGTATATGACAGATACCATATGCAGGCGCAGTACGGAAAGCATGTACTTGGGTCAGTAAGACTTGAGGAAGCCAGGAAACATCAGAAGGCATCACGGATATTAAAGGAAACTACAGCCAGCGAAGAGGATTCTTTACGAAGGAGAGCTTTACTGCAGGAAGCAAAAGAGGAATCCAAAAATACTCTGCAGTCAAGAAAGCACGCTGGACCATACTTACTTCTCCGGACAAACTGTCACAGGCAAAGCATGATTCATTAGAGGAAATACTTAATGAGCATAAGGATTTTGCTGTATGCTATGAACTTAAGTAAGACATGAATTCTCTGTTTATGCTCAGAGATAAATCTCTGGCCAGAGAGGGATGGACCAAGCGGTTTGAAACAGCAAAGACCAGCGGTATACCTCGGTTGGAGAGATTTGCCCGCATTAAGGAAAAACGAATAGAAGGCCTCATATTCCATGCCTCCTATCCGATCAGTACCAGTAAGCTTGAAGGTCTTAACAACAAGACCAAGGTCATTAAAAGGGCCGGTTACGGATACAGGGATGACGAGTATTTCTTCAGCATGATACGCTATTTATCGATACCTGATCTTTCCTCTATCCCAATGATTCCGTGAAGAACCTTTTTTTTAAAAACAATTCCACAAAAGAACTTATTATTAGAATCATATTTAATATTTGGTACTTGTTTATCAACAGTTTTTAAAGTATCAATATAATTCTCATCTACACTATAAAACTTTATCATCTCGTCCTTACAAATAATGGAGAGCCTAATCAGACTCTCCATACCTAGCATTTCAACCCACATTTACGGTAGTGGAACACCTATCATTAACAATTTTGATCGCAATTATGACATAAATTAAATATCATGTGTCAAAAAGTTGTTTGCTTTGGTCTAAGCAATCTCATCTTTGCGGTATTAGTATTGCCATTAAGACAATTGCTTTCTATCAAATTCCTTAATGTCCGATTCTTTTGTGATGATTGATGCTGCGTTACCCGCACCCTGTCTAAAAGCCCTGCGTCAGAGTTTAAATTAGGCGAATTAATTTTTGTTACTATTACTGAATGACCATACTTCCCAACACCATTACTGTCAAAAGTATAAATTTTTAATATATCACCTAGTTGTGGGATTACAGTCAATTGATTCCATACATTATTATTGTTGTAACCATTGCCTTTAGGCCCACTTGAAGTATTACCAGTCATGTAAGAATACAATTCTATTACTCTGACAAATTTATTAGATGGGTCTAATGTCGAATTTCTCGACCTCCCATACCAAGTGCTAGTCATTCTATACTTGTTGTCAACCAAAGTTCTCATGCTTGTGACATTTGTCATACTATTACTGTTTGTTCCGCCATAACCAGCCCATATGCATTGTGAAACAAAATTTGTGCAATCCTTACTCGCAGGTTTAAATACCATATCTGTACCACTTTTATCTTTTGGCCCGTATATTATTGCATAATTAACAGCTAGTGAAGGATTGTATGATACGGTTGTGGCATTAATATTCACAGTTTCTTGCGTATCTATCTCAGATTCCATAACCATATTATCATCTGCCTCTTTACACATTGTTTTCCAATCACTATAAATTCTATCCACATCCGCAATTCTTTCATCAAAAGCTTTTGAAATCGAATCAACATATGTAAATCCTTCGTTTTGTAATTCTTCCGCTCTTGATTTGATATGATAGTAACCATCGTTTGAATCTGTTTCAATTCCTACTATGTAATACTCTCCATCTATTACTTTAATAGTTAAAACAAATTCTATTCCATAAGCACTATCAACATCATCTGGGTCAGAGTGATAATGGAACTCACAAGAATCAAACGCTTCGATAACAACTGTCTCACTATCTAATAAATACGAATCAGTGATATCAATATTTGTTTTGACAAAATCGTAAAAATCTCCTGCAACTCTGTCGTAAACCGTTTCCCACTCTAATGCTTTTATCCAAAAAACAGTATCATTATTAATTTGGACATATTCAAATCTAGGGAAGTTTTCTTCAACGTGAGCTAAATTATACTCTTCCATAAACTGTTTAGCCAGTTCTGCGGCTCTTTGGTCGTCAATTGATTCTGCACTTACACAACTGATACCAAGCAGTAGAACAATCAAAATCATTAAATAAAAAATTTTTTTCATGATACTTTCCTCTTCCCAAGCTGAGTATATCATATGCATGTATCTCTATCAACTCCAATCATTTTCTGTAAAACCACTTTTTTCAATCTCTATCTCTTTGATATTCCCATCCCAGAATATCCAATCGTATATATCGCATCGCTCATGTTTTTTTATATAACGTTCCTTTAAAATACATATCTAGTTTTTGTCTGCGAAAATGACGATTAGCTAACTGTTTAGCAATTTTAGAATTACCAAGAGCCATCTTATGTATGAGCGTTTTCTTATAGCTTCTGCTCATCGTTTTCTTCTCCATAAATATTCTAAAAAAAGGAGCCTTTCGGCTCCTCAGTAAGTCTATCAGAAATCTGCAGTCCTTGGTGTCCTTGGGAACGGAAGTACATCCCTGATGTTTCCCATACCTGTAAGGTACATTATTATCCTCTCGAATCCAAGTCCGTATCCGGCATGCTTTACTCCGCCGTACTTTCTGAGATCCAGGTACCACCAGTAATCATCGAAATTCATTCCGTCCTGCTTGATCCTTGCCTCAAGGACATCCAGTCTTTCTTCTCTCTGGCTTCCTCCGATGATCTCTCCCACTCCAGGAACAAGAAGGTCCATGGCTGCAACGGTCTTGTTATCATCATTGAGTCTCATGTAGAATGCCTTTATCTCCTTTGGATAGTTGATGAGGAATATAGGCTTTCCGTATACCTTTTCTGTAAGGTATCTTTCATGCTCGCTTTGAAGATCGATACCCCACTCCACAGGATAATCGAACTTCTGCCCTGATTTCTTGAGTATGTCTATGGCTTCAGTATATGTTACCTTGCCAAAATCGTTCTGAAGTATGTTGTCCAGCCTCGAAAGCAGATCCTTGTCTATGAATCTGTTGAAGAATTCCATCTCTTCCGGATAGTTCTCAAGTACATATGAGATTATGTATTTTACCATCCTCTCAGCAACATCCATGTCATCGTCAAGATCTGCAAAGCACATCTCAGGCTCTATCATCCAGAATTCTGAAGCATGTCTTGGTGTGTTTGAGTTCTCTGCCCTGAATGTTGGTCCGAAGGTATAGATGTTCTTGAATGCATGAGCAAATATCTCACCCTCGAGCTGTCCTGAAACGGTGAGGTTCGTGGACTTTCCGAAGAAGTCCTTTGAATAATCCACCTTGCCGTCTTCGGTCTTCGGGATATTCTCAAGATCCATGGCTGTTACGTGGAACATCTGTCCTGCACCTTCTGCATCGCTGGCAGTTATGATAGGTGTATGAACATATACGAAGTTCTGCTCCTGGAAGAATTTATGGATGGCATAGGCCACTGCAGACCTGATCCTGAATACTGCCGAATATGTATTTGTCCTTGGTCTTAAGTGAGCTATGGTCCTCAGATACTCGTTTGAATGACGCTTTTTCTGGAGCGGATAGTCGGATGGGCAGTCCCCTTCCACGGTTATGGTCTTTGCATGTACTTCAAAAGGCTGCTTTGCATCAGGAGTCAGTATAAGTTTTCCCTTGCATGAGATTCCGCTTCCTGCTGTTATCTTGCAAACGTCCCTGAAATTATCAACGACACCGTCCTCGAATACTATCTGCAGATTCTTGAAGAATGTACCATCATTGAGCTCAATGAATCCCAGAGCCTTGCTGTCCCTTATGGTTCTGACCCAGCCATTGATCTCTATATCCTGATCTGCATATTCAGCGCTGTTCCTGTAAATTTCCTTGATCGTCGGCATTGACTTTTCCTCCTGATTTGTTTTCGATATATATTATCATTTAATGTTTATCTGTACAAGCTCAGATGGTGAGCAGGAACAGATATTTGTCTATGTATTTATCCTTTATTGAATCCCACTGTTCTCCATGGCTTATCTCATACTGAATGAGAGGGATTATGAAGTTCAGTGCCTTGTGTACTGCCACTACACCGTCCACAGTAAGATATTCTATCTTCTGTGAATCATAGATCTTGTTTGCCACTTCTTTCATGAGGACATCGATTATCTCCCTCTGAAGTGACTCATCGTCTATCTTGAATGACTTTATCATCCTGTTACTCAGGATCAGATTCCTGTAGTACTGAACAAAGTTCTCAGTTGAGATCTCGTTGGTCTGGCTCTCCATTGAGAAGAGTATCGAGAAATACAGATGCCATCTGAAGTTGGTGTTTATGTATGATGTGATAGTATCTCCGACCTTCTCGGTAAAGCTGTCGGAGAATCTGAGCTTCCTGCCGAATTTGATCTCCTCTGTCAGCTGCAGTTTCTGCTGTGCTTCATCCAGAAGATTGAAGAAATGCATCATTATCCTTCCGTAGTCCTCCAGCTCATCGATATCAGCTCTCTGCATCAGGTATCTTACTATGGCATCACAGCTGGCCTTGAAATCCAGAGGAAAACCAAGCTGATCTATTACGAGATCATCGAATGTCTCATATACCATGTTGGCAATGAATATCTCTATTGAACGTTCCTTCTTCTGGGAATTGATGCTCTTTTCATTTTCATCGTCATCGTGGAATCTGTTATAGAGAAGATACAGCTGACTGTCCAGAGTATTGAGGTTCTCCTTAATGGATTTGAAAAGATCCGAGACAAATGTGTCTGAGAGCTGGAAATCCCTGTTTTTATAAACGACCCTGTGCTCTATCTCGCTCCAGAAGGAATTGACCAGTGACTTTATCTGAAGCTCAAAATTCACGGTCTCCTTTCCCATCATGAAGTAG
>CACZNR010000075.1 GCA_902782475.1 uncultured Eubacteriales bacterium | reverse complement strand
TGCAGGCAAGATAAGCGGCCACAGGTTCACTGTGATTGAGATGAGCTACTGCGTCCCTGTTTCTGTAGGACATCATATTGCCTGACCAGCTGTAGTTTGCGTGTCCGCTGACTGTCATGTAATAGATGCTGAAAGGCTGATTGTTTATGTATTCGTCTACAGTGTGTTCCATCATCTGGAGGTCGGACTTTGGCCATACCTTGTCAAGACCTTCGAGTCCATTTCCTACAGCAATGAATTTCTCATATCCGAGATTTTCATGAGTCTCGTTCCTCTTGTAGTATGTATAGGTATTGTCGTGATATGCACGTGTGAAATATCCAAGCCTCTGGGTCTGATTTCCCACAGTGAAGTAGAGGTTGTTCTTTCTTGACTGATACATGCTCTCCTTGCCGGACTTAGGTATAAGGCCAAGCAGATGAGAATACTCACCGTCGGATGTGGAATATCCCCATGCGGGCTGATAAAAGTTCGTGAAATAGATACCTTCTGTCTGCATCTTGTACAGTGTAGGAGTGAGATCCTTGTCTATTGCCCACCATGAGAAGGCTTCAGCTGTAAGGACTATGACATTCTTATCCTTGAAAATGCCTGTATATTGGTTCTTCTTGGTAGGGGTCTGGGATGCAAAATACTGATGCATATCCTTTATGTGATCGTCCTTCTCATTTGCTATGAGTGAAGCAAAATCTATATTCATGACATTGTCACCGTACACTACCGAAGGCTCCACAGTTGAGGACTCTGTGCCGGAACCTGATGGTTCGGGATCGACCTTGCTTGGATCGGTCTCAGGGGTCACAGGATCTATAGGCTTTATGTCTGATGGCGCAGCCTTAGGTGTGCCGAATATCAGATATTTAAGATCCAGTCTCATGCCTGTCATGAGTCCGAATTTTCCTGATGTCTCAGTTATGGAGAACTCAGAAGTGTAGTACTCCTTGTTGGTGACGACACCACCGGGGATAATGTTTACGAAAAGCAGTGCTACAAGGAAACATACCACGGCAGCACCTGCAGGGAATATCTTTGTAACGACAGAGGAGAACTTTGATGAAGGTTTTCCCTTGAAGAAGAATATATAAACGATAAGCGGTACGAAATAGAGGATCACGACATAGAATCCCCTGAGTACCAGGAGTACGGCAACTGTGAAATAGCTTCTCATCATCATTCCGGCGGTTCCGAATATTGCAGCCAGACTCATGTAGAAGGTAAAGAATTCGCGGCAGAAATACTGTATGAGGAATATCACCGGAACGGCGATAAGGGTCAGTATGGTCATGAAACGGACAGCTTTTTTGCTTCTGAAAAGGGAGCATATAAGGTATGTCACAAATCCGTATGACAAGGAAAACAGCAGGATGAATCCAAAGTTTCCAAAGATCATGTCCCCTGAGAAGAGCTTCAGAAGAAGTTCAAAATACAGGAAACAGAGAGGAAAGAAGATTATAAGAAGAAGAGTCTTTCCTTCTGAAAGTACATCATTATGCATGTCTGCATGTCTTGATGCAGTATGGTTTCTTACTGTATCTCTTGAATGTCTGGGACTCAGGGAAGCAGATGTGCCTGTATTCCTTCTTGGTCTTCTGAGATCAAGAGAATCGGTTCGGTCAGTTTCGTATTCATTACGGGATATCGTGTGTTCATCAAGATGTCTTACACGTCTTGGTGTTGATGTATAGGTATCGTTCTCGTTACTTAAACGTCTGCTGTACTGTGCAGAGCTGTTTCTTTCTGAATTATTCTCACCTAAACGGCGGGATGTCCTTTGTCTGTGTTCGTTATTGCTATAATTCATTATTGCCTCTGATTGTTACTTTAAATCAACTTATAAATAGTAACAAAGTAGGACGTTTTTTTCAATTGAAAAGAGTTAAAAATTGGTTAACAGAAGGCACTTTCAGGGCATTTATTGTATAATTTGGATAGATATGTTCGTTAACGGGAGGATTATCATGAAAAAGAAGTTTTTGCTGATAATGGTAGCACTGATAATTGCTGTGATCCCTCTGACTTCCTGCAAGAAAAAGTCGGAGATCCATCTTGTGGTATACAGGCAGAACGATGTGCTCAGGGAACGTTTCGGAGTAGATAAATTAAGAACGGATGCAGAAGAGATTGATTCATTCTACATGCTTCAGTCAAAACTGATGTTTGATGAGAATGCCATAGGATATATAGCCTTTGATGAACTGAAAAAGACAAAGGAGATCTTCGGGGTCGGTGAAGATGACCATAAGGCCTTTTATATTGCAAGGCAGGAGGACCTTCCTCTTGACAGCATGACGCTCAATCTGTATGGATTCATAATAGGAGCAAAGGGACAGGAGATAGCCAAGAGCCTTGGGTACAATCAAACCATAGAGATGCCTCTGGGATTCTGCGGTTCATGCTATAAACCTGTGGATCCTGAGAAGCTTACCATATACACGGATGAAAAGAGTTATGACCTTGTGAGTGTGCTTGTGGAGGCTTATCATGGATACAACAAGGACGGACAGTTCGAGGTGGTAAAGGTGGATGATCCGCTGAAATATAAGCCGGATGCACACACCATCATATGTCTCTACACTGACAAGCTGGAACTTGAAGGTGCAAAGACAGACAGGTTTGCTGATAACAGGGAACTCAGGATAGTGGTAAGTCCAGACAGGGACATCAACAGCATCAGCATCGAAAAGATGAGGGATATACTCACGGGAAAGATCAAATACTGGGAAGACATCTGATACATATTCCATTAAACGACAAAGGCCAGCGCCATATGGTGCTGGTCTTTTGCGTATGTCATCAGCAGTTTATCTGCTTAAAAGTGCTTCATCACTTGTGAACTCTTCGCCTGAAGCTTTTTCGAATTCATGGAGAAGGTCTTCAACAGTCAGCTTCTTCTTATCTTCGCCCTTTATGTCGAGGATAATCTTTCCTTCATGGAACATCATGAGTCTGGTGCCGTGGGTTATGGCGTCTCTCATGTTGTGTGTGACCATCATGGCAGTAAGATTGTTGTCATGAATGACCTGATCGGATATCTCAAGGACTTTTGCTGCCGTCTTTGGGTCCAAAGCAGCGGTATGCTCGTCCAGGAGCAGAAGCTTTGGCTTTTCTATGCTTGCCATGATAAGTGTCAGAGCCTGACGCTGACCGCCTGAGAGAAGGCCTACCTTTGTGCCGACTCTGTTTTCAAGACCGAGGCCCAGGGTACTTAACTGACTCTTGAAGAATTCTCTTTCCTTTGCAGTTATTGCCCATCTGAGTTTTCTTGATTTTCCTCTCCTGTAGGCAAGAGCAAGGTTCTCTTCTATATTCATGTTTCCTGCAGTACCGATCATAGGATCCTGAAAGACTCTTCCAAGATATTTTGCACGCTTGTATTCAGGAAGCTTTGTTACGTCGATGCCATCTATTATGATGTTCCCGCTGTCCACAGGGAAGACTCCTGCAACTGCATTGAGGGTCGTGGATTTTCCACTGCCATTTCCACCTATGATGGTAACGAACTCACCATCTTCGAGAGTAAAGCTTACTCCGTCAAGTGCTATCTTTTCATTGACAGTACCTGCATTGAAAGTTTTATGGATGTTTTTTACTTCAAGCATTCTCTTTACCTCCCTTATGTGCATTTGGATGGAACTTTGCCTTGAGATAAGGAACTGCAAGGAACAGTGCAACGACTATTGCTGAGAACAGCTTAAGGTCAGTGGTCGACATTCCAAGCTGGAGTACCAGTGCGATTATTGCAAAATAAAGGATAGAACCGAGTACTACTGCAAAAAGCTTAAGAGCAAAGTTGTTGAAAAGCTTTCCGAAGATGACCTCACTCATTATGATGGCTGCAAGGCCTATGACTATGGCACCGCGCCCCATGTTTACGTCTGCACTTCCCTGATACTGTGCATAGAGTGCACCTGCAAGTCCCACAAGTCCGTTTGACAGCATGAGACCAAGTACCTTGTTGAAATCTGTATTGATGCCCTGGGCTCTAGCCATGTTTGGGTTATTTCCTGTAGCCCTGATGGACTGGCCTACTTCCGTTCCGAAGAACCAGTAGAGTATGGCGATTATGGCAAGACAGAAAACTGCACCAACGATTATGGCTGCAGGAATGTGTCTTAAGCTTACGATGAGATCATACTTATCCACACTTATGGCCTGATTCGATTTTCCAAGTATCCTCATGTTTATGGAGTAGAGGCCTATCTGTGTAAGTATGCCTGAAAGTATGGCGGGGATGCCCAGAACTGTATGTATGAGACTCGTTATAAGGCCGGCTGCCATTCCGGCAAGAGTAGCTATCACAAGAGCCAGATATACGTTCATTCCGCCGGTGACCAGCATTACACATACTGCTGCACCTGTTGCCATGCTTCCGTCAACGGTCATATCTGAGTAGTCAAGTACTTTGTATGTGATGTATACGCCTATGGCCAGAACGCCCCAGAGAAGCCCCTGTGCCACGGAACCCGGTAAAGATTTCAATAATGATATGATATTCATCGTTTTCCTTTTCCTTGAAATTGAAACTTTTTGATTTTTAATATTATAGCCAATTAATACTATAAACAGAACAATCGATTTATAAAAAAGGCGGTACTTTATTATGAAAGTATCGCCTTTGAACTATATCTTATGAGGATCATTCAATAGGAGTCATTCCGTCAGGAATGGTGATCCCTATCTCATCAGCGATCTCCTTGTTGTATTTAAGGGTAACGCCACCATACTCTATAGCCATGGTTGCAGGATCTTCACCTTCTACAAGGATCCTGTAAGCCATCTTGCCTGCTGTATATCCGAGTTCATAGTAGTCGATGGAGAGAGTAGCAAGACCACCCTTGCTGCACATGTTCTCCTCACCGCATATTACAGGGAGCTTTGCAGGAACTGTAAGGTTCTTTATGATCTCCATGTTGTCAGCCAGAGTGTTGTCTGTAGGGATGTAGAGAGCGTCGACCTCTCCTACAGCCTTTGTAGCAACAGCCTGTATCTCATTGGAATCTGCTACAGTGTAGATGTTTACTGTGATGCCTTTTCCTTCGAGGCATTCCTTTGCAAGGTCAGCCTGATATATGGAGTTAGCTTCGCTTGAGCAGTAAATGATACCTACTGTC
>CACZNR010000074.1 GCA_902782475.1 uncultured Eubacteriales bacterium | reverse complement strand
TGTGGCACTGGGAATGATAAGAAAAGGCGTGGATCTTTCCGACAGGGAACAGATACTTTCAGATCTTGATGACCTTCACATAGAGGTGGTCTATGAGAACAGGGTGCAGAAGGTACTTCTGAACGGAGAGGATGTTTCAGGTTCCATAAGGACACCTGAAGTCTCCATGGGGGCTTCCACTGTAGCAGTGGTCCCGGAAGTCAGGATAAAGCTCGTGGAGCTTCAGAGGGAGACAGCCAACAGATTTGACATCGTAATGGACGGAAGGGACATTGGAACATATGTGCTTCCTGATGCAAAAGTAAAGTTCTACATAACTGCATCATCAAGGGAGAGGGCCAGAAGAAGAGCCAGGGACCTTGATGCACAGGGCATAGCATATGACCTTGATGAACTGGAAAAGGAGATAATAAAGAGGGACGAACAGGACATGAACAGGGAGTTTGCTCCTCTTAAGGTGGCAGAGGATGCCATCTATCTCGATACCAGCAACATGAGCATCGAGGAAGTCATAGATTTTACCGCAGGAAAGGTAAGGGAGATATATGAATAAGGGTTTCTACAGATTTGCCAGGGCTCTGGCAAGACCTGTCATCTATCTTTTGTACTGGTATAAGTTTGAAGGCAGGGAAAACCTGGGATACGACGGGAAGATGCTCATCTATTCAAACCATCTGAGCTTCATGGACGTGATCTTCATAGGACTTGCAGACAGACATTTCCTTTCCTTCATGGCAAAGAAGGAACTGTTCAGGAACAAGCTCTTCGGAAAGATCCTGGAGTGGCTTGGAGCATTTCCTGTGGACAGGGATGCAGGCGGTCTTGCAGCAATGAACAAGGCATGCAATATCCTTAATGACGGACATCCTCTGATGATATTCCCTGAAGGTACAAGGAACCTCAAGGACGAAGAGATAGGCGAGTTCCATCCTGGAGTCACCATGATGGCCATAAGGACGGACAGTCCGGTACTTCCCATACTCATTACCCACAGACCGAGAAAGTTCCGCAGGAACATAGTAAAGATAGGAAAGCCGATCCCCATAAAGGATCTGATGGAAGAGGGAGTCTCAAGGACCCAGAACAACAGGATCGTTACGGCAAAGCTCAAGGATATACTCAACGGCATGAAGGAGCAGGAATGAAAGTCATATTAGCCAAGAATTCCGGATTCTGTTTCGGAGTCCAGAGGGCAGTGGACAGAGCCCTTCAGCTGGCTGAGCAGGGCGAACAGGTGGTAACTCTGGGTGACCTCATACATAACAGCATATTCGTTGACTACCTTAAGGGAAAAGGCGTGGTCTCCATGGACGACATAGATGAGATAGGGGACAGGAAGGCTCTTATAAGGTCCCATGGCGTCTCTCCCGAGATATACAGTGAACTGGAAAAAAGAAGCATTCCGTATGAAGACCTCACGTGTCCTAAGGTATCCCTGATCCACAGAAGGGTGTATGACGAAAGGGATGCATATGACCATATCATAATAGTGGGAAAGGCATCGCACCCTGAAGTCATAGGGACAAAGGGGTGGACCGGTGAAAAGGCCATAGTGGTGGGATCCCCCGAGGAGGCAGAGGCTCTTCCTGAGCTTGGAAAGGTGCTGGTAGTAGCCCAGACCACAATAAATGAAAAGCTCTTTGATGATGTTAGTAGGATAGTAAAGGAAAAGAGCAGGGACGTGACTCTTTTCAACAGCATATGTGCCACGACTTCGCAGAGACAGAATGAAGTAAGGGAGCTCTCTTCCAGAGTCGATGCAATGATCGTAATAGGCGACAGGAACAGTTCGAATTCCAGACAGCTGTACGAACTTGCCAGAACTTATTGCAAAAGGGCTTATTTTGTTGAAAAAGCGGATGAACTGAATGTTGAAAACTTTACAGGGTGTGATATAATTGGTATTAGTGCCGGTGCATCGACACCGGATTGGATCATTATGGAGGTATGTGCGCTGATGGAGTTAAATGAAACTCAGGTAACAAACGAAGAAGTAGTAGAGCAGGAAGCAACTGAAGAAGTTGCAGTTGAAACTGAACCTGTTGCAGAGGTAGTAGAAGAAACTGTTGAGCCTGCTGCAGAAACAAAGGAAGAAAGTGACGCAGAGTTCGATTTTGAAGCTGAACTTAACAAGTCTCTTGAGAACAGGTTGAGAAAAGGTGCTCTCGTAAAAGGTAAAGTCGTATCCGTAAATGACGATGAGATAGTTGTAGATATCGGATATAAGGCAGACGGCCTTTTGAAGACAAGCGACCTGTTACTGGAAGATGGTGCAAGACCTTCAGACGTATACAAGGAAGGCGATGATATCGAGGCTCAGGTCGTTACATTAAACGATGGACAGGGCAACGTTATCCTTTCAAGACAGAAGATAGAAGGAAAACTCAAGTGGCAGAACTTTGTTGACAGCCTCGATAAGGATGCTATATATGAGTGCATGGTAACACGTGCTGTAAAGGGCGGAGTTGCTACAAAATTTGATGAGTATGATGCATTCATACCGGCAAGCCATCTGACACTTAACTATGTAGCAGATCTTGATGAATTCGTAGGACAGAAGCTCCTGGTCAAGATCATTGACATCAACATGAAGACAAAGCGTTTTGTCCTCTCAAACAAGGAAGCACTTCAGCAGCAGATAGACGACCAGCAGAAGGCTATATTCGAAAGCCTCGAGAAGGGTTCAGTCGTTGCAGGTGTTGTTAAGAGGATCACTGATTTCGGTGCTTTCGTAGATGTTGGTGGAGTAGATGGACTGCTTCATGTAAGAGACATGAGCTGGATAAGGGGAACACAGCCAAAGGATGTCCTCAAGGAAGGACAGGAGATCGAAGTTAAGATCCTTAACGTTGATCCTGAAAAGAAGAAGATATCACTTGGATACAAGCAGCTCCAGCCAAAGCCATGGGATCTTGCAGGTGAGAAATATAAGGTTGGCGAGTCAGTAACAGGTAAGGTAGTAAGGATAGCTCCATTTGGTGCTTTCGTTGAACTTGAACCTACGATCGACGGACTTGTTCACATCTCACAGGTAACAAACAAGAGGATCGAGAAGGTTGAAGATGTTCTCAATCTTGGTGATGAGATCACAGCTAAGATCCTTGAAGTAAATCCTGACAAGCAGAGGATCAGCCTCAGCATCCGTGCTCTTATGAGAGATGAGAGAAAGGCTCAGGAAGATGAAGAGAAGAAGACCAGAAAGGAAGAGAGAGTAGTGATACCTGCAAGGGAAGAAGCTACAACATCACTTGCTGATCTGTTCAAACAGGCTCAGGAATCTGCTGAAGAAACAACAGAAGAATGATATTCATTTAAGGATTCAAAGGCTCCGTAACACGCGGAGCCTTTTTTGTATTTATTTATACACATCAGGCAAAAATGTTGTACAATTATTAGAGAGAGATTTGATTTTTTAGAAGGAGGATTTGTATTATGCAGAAAACATATGTTCAGATCGGTTCTGGAAAGATCGGAAGAGGGTATATTGCCGATTTGTTCAATGAAGCAGGATACCATCTGGTATTTCTGGATAACGTGGAACCATTCGTAAAAGCTCTCAGGGAACAGGGATATTATACACTTTTTAAATCAAGCCGTGAAACAGGTGAGATCCGTAAAGAGATAATCAAGGATTATGAAGCATACTGTACAGCGACTGAAAGAGAAGTCTCAGTAGAGAAGATAGAGGCTGCTGACGCTGTTTCTGTCAACGTATATCCTGGTGCTGTAGCTGATATCTCAGAACTCATCTCAGAGGTCATAAAGCTCCGTTTGAGCAAGGATAAGGAAAAACCACTTGATATCATGGTAGGTGTAAACTTCCTGCGTTCTTCAACCATCTTCAGAGACAAGATCAGGGAATATCTTGATACGGATGAAGAGAAGGAATTTCTTGACAACAAGGTAGGCCTCATGGAATGCATAGTGGGCAGGATGGGAGCCATCCCTACAAAGGAGATGCTTGAAGAGGATAAGCTTGCATGCTATTCAAACGACGTTCCTTTCATCACAGTTGATGATTCATACAAGGGTGAAGCACCAAACATCCCGCAGATAGTTCTGAAGAAGAACGTTCCTTTATGGATGTTCCACAAGATCTGGGTAGGAAACATGAGCCACAGCCTTGGCGGTTATCTCGGAAGGCTCAAGGGATATGATTATATCGGCGAATGCAGGGATGATCCTGAGATAGCAAAGGAACTTGTATTTGCACAGCAGGAAGGCAAGTATGCAATGAACAGGGAACTTGGCCTCTCATATGAGGAAATGGAACCTGAGGGCTATCTTGAGAACCAGAAGAAGGGCTATCTCAACCATGCAGTAAATGCCTCAGAAAAGGATACCATCAACAGAGTATGTGCTGACCTTGTAAGAAAACTCGGAAAGCAGGACAGGCTTGTTGGACCAGCTCTCGGATGCATGAAGAACGGCAGAGTGCCTTACTTCCTTGCAAAGGGTATCGCATCAGCTCTCTGCTTCTACAATGAGGCTGACCAGACCACTGTAGAGGTAAGGAACTACATAGCTGAGAATGGCGTTGAAAAGGCAATAGAGAAGTACTGCGGACTCAGTGATGACGTTCCTGCAGAGAAGGCTCTCAAACAGCTTGTAATAGGCATTTATTATGATATTACAGATGTTTATCCATTCGATGTAAAATACTGATGAATTGATCAAATAATCAAAATGGGGTGATCATCAAAGATCACCCCATTGTTATTTCCAAAAACTCTTACTGGTTCGTATACAGATTATAGTATGCACCTTTCTTTGCCAGCAGTTCTTCGTGGGTACCGCTCTCGATTATGCCTTTGTTTCCGATAACGAGTATCTGATCAGAATTCCTTATGGTAGAGAGCCTGTGGGCAACTATGAAGCTTGTTCTGTTCTTGAGGACTGTGGTGATGGCATTCTGTATGAGCTGCTCAGTCTCCGTATCTATTGAGGAAGTAGCCTCATCCAGCACGAATATCCTTGGGTCTGCAAGTATGACCCTTGCAAAGGATATGAGCTGCTTCTGACCTGTGGAGAGCCTGCTTCCGCCTTCGCCGACTTCCGTGTCATATCCGTCCTTCTGGGCAAGTATGAATTCCTCGGCATGGACCATGCGGGCTGCATTTCTAATCTCTTCTTCGGTGGCGTCCTTCTTTCCAAAGGCGATGTTGTCTCTTATGGTACCTGAGAAAAGATGTGGCTGCTGCAGGACGTAT
>CACZNR010000073.1 GCA_902782475.1 uncultured Eubacteriales bacterium | reverse complement strand
GAAGATGCTTCTTGCAAACATGATCCTCTATAACGATGATACGACTTTAAGTGAAGCGTACATAAAAAAGATCCAGGAGGATTTTGATATAACTCCTCTTGAGAGAAAGCTCTTCACCGATGATACCGTAAACGAGATAAACGGCTTCGTGAAGGAGAACACAAAGGGCCTCATTGAAAAAATAGTGAAGCTTGAGGACATGGCAGATCTAAAGCTGTTCCTGGTAAATACACTCTATTTCAAGGGAACATGGGCACATGAAATAGACTACAGTGCATATGAAGACACTTTCCATGGACTTGATAAGGACAATAAGGTCACCTTCTATAACGATACCGTGGATACATATTTTGAGAATGACAAGGCTGTCGCCTTTGCAAAACAGTATTACGGAAACTATGAATTCATAGGCATACTTCCTAAGGAAGAGGGAGACTTTGATCTTGAGAGCCTGGATCTTTCGGGACTCCTTAAGAGCAGGGATGACACAAGCTTCGACGTGGACATCATACTTCCAAAACTGGACATCGAATATGGTGGCGACATAACCGATTGCGTTAAGGAAGATGGTCTATGGACGGCATTTGATCCAATGAATGCAGACCTTTCAGGGATGAGTGAGGATACGGAGCTTTTTCTTTCAAAGGTCATACACAAGACAAGGTTAAAGCTTGATGGCAAGGGAACTGAAGCAGCCGCAGTGACAGCAATAGGCATGAAGGCAACAGGTATGTTCATGCCGGAAGAGAAGGAGAAGAAGGAAGTTCATCTTACAAGGCCATTCGTTTTCATCATATATGACTATACCACTGATACAGCACTATTTACCGGAAAGATAATAGACCTATAAAAGAACTGAATCCATGAGGACCTGTGAGATCAGGTCCTTTTTTGTGTCCCTGAAAAGCCTTTGGGACCAGTATGAGGAATTAAGGGTATCCATGTAGTATAATATGACTATTGAAAACGAAAGGACGAAAAGATGCTTAATAAGGAAACACTTGAAAGATATCTGAGCCTCTGCATGTCAAGCGAAGCTGACTTTGCAGAGATATATGAAGAAAATGAAGTGAATGAGACCATCACCATGCTCAGCGGGAAGGTGGAGAACGTAAACACTGTAGTCGTATCAGGCATAGGCATAAGGCTGTACAAGGGAGTACAGTCGGTGTATGCCTTTTCAAATGAAAGCGATGATGCTTCAGTACTGCCACTCATAGATGACCTTGTAAGTGCCATAGGAAGAAGCGACAGGCAGGAAGACGTGGTCCTTACAAGAGTGGAGTATGAGAACAGACACCCGGTAAAGGTGGAGTTTGAGAAGACACCGCTTAAGGACAAGACGGACCTTCTTCTTCGTGCCAATGATGCAGCCTTTGCTGCTGATAAAAGGATAGAGAAGGTCCAGGGCACACTTCTGAATGTAAGGCAGGATGTACAGATCTCAAACAGTGAGGGAAGGCTCATCTCAGACAGGCGTGTAAGGACAAGGATGATGGTACAGGCATATGCAAGGGAAGGAGACAACCTTCAGAGCGGTGCTGACAGGCCTGGAGCAGGAAAAGGCCTTGAGTTTTATGAGGAGTGGCTTCCTGAGGATATCGGCAGGGAAGCTGCAAGAAATGCTCTTGTGAACCTGGTGGCAAAGGACTGTCCTTCAGGACAGATGACAGTTGTCATCGACAATTCCTTTGGTGGAGTCATATTTCACGAAGCCTGCGGTCATGCCCTTGAAGCAAGCTCAGTATCCAAGAACCAGTCAGTGTTCTCAGGAAAGCTGGGTCAGCAGATAGCAAACAAATGCGTCTCTGCAGTGGATGACGGGACCATTCCAAATGCCTGGGGCTCAGAGAACATAGACGATGAAGGAAACTTCCAGAAGAGAAGAGTCCTCATAAAGGACGGCATACTAACTTCCTACATGATCGACAGACTGAACGGCAGAAGGATGGGCATGGAATCCACATCCAGCTCCAGAAGGGAATCATACAAGTTCGAGCCTACATCCAGGATGTCAAACACCTTCATACTTGAGGGCGACTCCACCTTTGAAGAGCTCTTCGAAGGTGTGGAAAGAGGCCTCTATGCAAAGAAAATGGGTGGAGGGAGCGTGAATCCTCAGACAGGTGAGTTCAACTTCGCAGTGCAGGAAGGATACATGATAGAGAACGGAAAGATCACATATCCTGTAAAGGGAGCTGCTCTCATAGGAAACGGCAGGGACATACTTTTCAACATCGACAAGGTGTGTTCAAACCTTGAAAGAGGACAGGGAATGTGCGGAGCTGCCAGCGGTTCGATACCTACTGACGTAGGGCAGCCGGCCATAAGGGTCACCAATATCACTGTAGGAGGTACCGCAAATGAATAAGGAAAAATGGATAGCCTATGCAAAGGAGAAGGGCTTTGAAAGCTTTGAGATATATCAGGCAGTATCAGAGGAGAGGAGCCTGAGCTGGTATGG
>CACZNR010000072.1 GCA_902782475.1 uncultured Eubacteriales bacterium | reverse complement strand
ATAGTCGTGGGGCACTCACTCGGGGGATATACGGCTCTTACTGTTGCAAATGTTTCAGAAAAAATCAGAAAAGCTATCATATTATCCGGATTTGTCAGCATTTCTGACGAGATGATGGGCATCGTGAGATTCCGGTTTCTTGCTGACAGAGTAAAAGTATTTGAGAAGAAGAACTGTCTCAGGTATGGATCAGTTGATAACGGCATGTATCTTAAAAACACAGACGACAGGATACTATGGATACATTCTGTAGATGATCCGATGGTCAATTACAGGTATAATGCCGGGCAGGTGGAGAAGATCGGTAACAAAAACGTAACCCTCATTACAGTAGAAGGAAAAAAGCATAATCCCCAGTATACCATGGAGGCCCTTTCAAACATGAATTCCTGGATCGGCGAATATAACAGGAAGGTCAGGGCAAAGGAATTTGGCTCCCTGAAGGAAAGGAAAGCCTATTTTGATGACAAGCCGATAGGGGAGATGACAGCACTTGACAGCTCTGTCACTGACCTGATCCTTAAGTTTATAGATGAATAAAAAACATGGTTTATGTGTAATATCCTCCGGCTTTTTCCGGAGGATATTTCTACTTGATCATGTTTTTGATATGATAGAAAAAGAGATAAAACTTGAGATATAGAAGTTAATTAAGAGGAGATTTTTATTCTATGAATCAGAAATATGAGTCGCTGTTCACTCCGTGGAAAGTAGGAAACGTGGAGATCAAGAACAGAGTGGTAATGCTTCCGATGGAAGGGACGAACATGATCCAGTGGGAAGCCAAAAGAGGGTTCGTGAAAGGCATCGGGGAATTCTATGATGAAAGAAGGGACAACAATGTTGGCCTCTTCATTCCCGGACTGATACCACTCATAAGTATAGTGGGAAAGAAGTGGCTTCATGAGAATCCAAAGGTGTTTGAACCGGTAAAGCCCATAATCAGGAGGATACATGACAGTGGTGCAAAGATATTCTTTCAGCTCAGTGCGGGCTCGGGAAGAAGCATGCTTCTACCCCCTGTCCTTCGTCCGTTTGTGAAAAAGGGATTGCTCAAAAAGCTTACTTCTGGAATGATCATGACAAAATGGTGGTGGTCAGCTCCTGATGATGATGAGCCAAACGTATGGGATCCAAGTGTCAAGATGGACTTTTTCACCGAAGACATGATAAAGCAGTTCGTATATGCCTTTGGCCAGTCAGCAAAGCTTTGCAAGGAAGCAGGAGTCGATGGAGTGGAGATCCATGCGGTCCATGAAGGTTATCTCCTGGATCAGTTTGCAATGAAATATACGAACCACAGGGACGATGAATACGGCGGAAGCCTTGAGAACAGGCTCCGTTTTGCCTGTGATGTGGTACGTGAGATAAAGAGGGTCTGCGGAGAGGATTTCCCTGTGTCACTCAGATATTCAGTGTGTTCCATGACCAGGGGCTTCAATGAAGGAGCGGTCCCAGGAGAAACATTCGAGGAAGTCGGAAGAGACCTCCAGGAATCCGAAAAGGCAGTCAGGATACTGGAAGAGGCGGGCTATGATCTTTTCAACTGTGACAATGGCACATATGATGCATGGTTCTGGGCACATCCGCCTGTATATGCTCCGCTTAACATAAACCTCTCATATGTGGAACACATAAAAAGATTCACATCCAAGCCCGTAGTCTGTGCGGGAAGGCTGCAGCCTGATGCTGCTGCAGAGTCCATTGCGGCAGGAAAGATCGATGCAATGGGTGTAGGAAGACAGCTCCTTGCTGACCCTGAATACATCACAAAGATAAAGGAAGACAGGATGGACGAGATCCGTCCATGCATAGCATGCCATGGAGCATGTCTACCGTTCAACGGAATGAACGGAAAGGGGACCGACATAGATCCGTTTGGTCTCGAGATGGCGAGATGTGTCGTAAATCCATGGACCAATAATGAAACCAAGTATTCCAAGGAACCTGCCAGGACATCGAAGAAGATCGCTGTGGTAGGAGGAGGGATCGGTGGAATGGAAGTTGCCATCGAAGCATCGCATCGTGGACATAAGGTCGACCTCTATGAGAAGACTGACCGGCTTGGGGGAGTATTCAATGCAGCTGCTGCAATGTCATATAAGGAAAAGGACAAGGATCTTCTCAGATGGTTTGAAAGAGAACTGAGATCTACAGATACAGTCATTCACCTGAATGAAGAGGTCAGTGACCTTTCAAAGCTTGATGCTGACATCATAGTGATCGCAGTAGGTGCAAAAGCAAGGACACTCAACATACCTGGTTCTGAAAGATCAGTCACTGCTACGGATTTCCTTGAAGGAAATACAGATGATGCTGACAATGTTGTCATAATAGGCGGAGGCCTTACAGGGTGTGAGATAGCATATGAACTTGCACTTAAGGGAAAGCATCCTTCAGTCGTGGAGATGACTGAGAACATAGTTGGTGCAAGGGGAATATGTATGGCTAACTCTTCCATGCTCAGAGAACTCCTCAGATACCATGAAGTTCCTGTATATCTGAATTCTCAGGTAGAAGAGATAAGGGACGGGGAGACTGTAGTAAGGACACCGGAAGGGAAGAAAGTGATTCCTGCAGACAAGGTGGTAATGTCTGTTGGCTATACACCTGACAGGCATTTTGTACAGGCAGCCGGATCAAGGGAAAAAGACAGGGTGTTCTTTGTAGGCGACTGTGATAATGTAGGAAACCTGAAGACTGTGATCAGGCAGGCATTTGAACTCGTTCAGAAGATCTCTTACTGAAGAGCACTGAATGACGTATAGCGTTTCTTTGACATTATAAATGAATGCAAATTGAATATGCGAAACAGACTTAATGTGCGCTTTCATCTGCGGTAATTGAATTACCGCAGATCTTTTTTTTGAGGCCTAGAAGAGAAGCTTTGATATCAGGCTCCTTATTCCATCAAAGAAGGAGGAATTCATCAGGAGGAACTGATATCCTGCTTCAAGATAGACGAATATTATCAGTATTATGGCAATGTAAGGAACAAGCATATCACTGAATCTGATCCTTGGTTTCCTGGTATATGACAGCAGGAGCATGAGCGGAGCAAGCAGGATGAGTATGCCACTGCCACCAAATCCGTAAGAATACATCCTTTCAACAGCCAGTTCTACTCCGATGGCTTCGTTGGAAGCTGCAACGATGGTGATGGCTCCGAAAAATGCGATCAGGAGATCCAGAAGTCCCACGATCACGAAAACGATGGACATATAGCCTGAGAACTGGAATGAATTCCTGTTGGTGGACAGATAACGCAGGAAATCATCATGTGTATAACCATGTTTCCTGAATATCCTTTCACGGCGTTTTATATAGAATGCGAGTATGATGAAGACTATGAACATCATAGGTGGCTTCGTTGAGAGGAGAGGATACATCCAGACAGGCACCATATACTGTCCGTTTACTGATAGTATCTGTATAACGGCAGAAGCGATCTCAAAGGCCACAGGGATAAGGGCCATGAATCTAAGTACCAGTATCCATTTTCCCTTGAAAAATCTTTCCGGCTTATAGTTCACACAGAACATGAACAGCGTGCACATGAAAAGATCTATGAACACATTATATGCAAGGTAGCCATTGTGGAAGGCCTTTGAAAGAAGGAAATTCAGCAGAAAGTCCGTAATGGCCCTGTTGGCTATGATAAGGTCTGTGAAACCAAGGATATACCTGTAGTACACCATATTTGAGAGGATAAATATGAAGGCAGACAGTATTCCGTACTGGACCAGATACTTTGTATAGTTATCCTGTGAACTCAGTATCTTGGCAAAGTTGGATATAAGGATCAGAGGTATGGAAAGCTGTGCGAGCGATGAAAAGATCCTTGAGAGAGTTTCGTAAGTGGTTGCTGTCGGGTCCGCTTTTGATGCTGCGGTCATGACATAACCGGCATGCATCAGCACTATGCACAGCCAGCCAAGTATGAGAAATGCTCTGTATGACAAAGGACCAAGGTATTTTATATCCTTTTTTCCCTTCGCATAGCTGAACATCTTCAGCCTTGATTTCTTGATGGGCTTTGTTATCTCCGGCTCTTCCTCGTAAAAATCTCCCTGATCCATGACCGGTGAATCCTCAGGAATCATCTGTTCCTCTGCAGCAGATGTTGCAGTATCTTTATCCTGAGTAACTTCTGTTACTTCGCTTTTGAGACCATTATTATCCTGTTCCATATCCCGCCTCCGTGATTATTATAGCATCATGTTATGCACTTTGGAGATTGTGTTATATACTTATATACATAAATAGCAGGAGGATCGTTATGGGTCTTGATATTCAGTATCTGCTTGTACTTCAGAAGTTAAGGGAAGCAACAGGTGGAGTTTTTGATGAGGTTATGAATGGTATCTCAAAGTTTGCAGTGGATGTTCTTCCGCTGTTGCCTTTCGTGATATTCTGGTGTTTCAGCAGGAAATGGGGATATCGTTCCATAATCACATGCTGGTTTGGAGAACTGTTAAATGGAATCGTAAAGCTTACGGTCTGTGCATACAGACCATGGATCAGAAGTGATCTGATAGAACCTGCAGGAGATTCAAAGGTGGCTGCAAGCGGATATTCATTCCCGAGCGGACACACGATGCTTGGAACTGCTGTTTATGGAACAATGACAGTATGGCAGTGGAAGAAGAATAGATGGATCTCATGGATGTGCCTTGCATTTATGCTTTTGACGGGTTTTTCAAGGAATTTCCTTGGAGTGCATACACCTCAGGATGTGATCGTAGGAATGGCAGAATCGTGGCTGGTGATACTTCTTGTGGGAAAACTCATGGAGAAGCTGACTGATAACAGGTTTGCTGACAAAATGAGTATAGCACTGGCTGTATTTGCAATTGCAAGCCTGGTTTATGTCATGTTCAAGTCTTATCCGATGGATTATGTTGAAGGTAAGCTTCTTGTAGATCCGGTCAGCATGATGAAGGATCATTTCAAGGCTGTTGGTGGCATACTGGGACTTGTTGCAGGAAATCTTATCGAAAGACATAAACTGCATTATGAGATCCCGAAGGGGCATGAAAAATTACCTCTGCTTACAGCGATAGGAGCTGGGATCCTGTTTGCATGGACCGAATATTTCTCAAAAGCGACTGTAAGAGTATGGCTTGGAACGAACTGGGGTGCCCTGGTGGGAGGTTTCCTCACTGTATTTTTCGGACTGGTGATATGGCCTGCCGTAATTAAGAAAGCATGCAGAAGCGATAATTGATGCTTTTGGTGGCATTTAGTATCGTGTTACGGTATGCAGTAATCCTTTTAAGTTTCTAAAGCGGATGTCTCAATTTGGGACATCCGTCTTTTATGAAAGCTGATGTTTGCTCATATTGACTTTATTTCCATAACATGGATCTTGATATCGAAAAATGCATAAAGTTGTGGTCGATATCATATGGTGACAATTTGTATTTGATATTTTATTATTGTTTATATCAAGCTTAGAGAGGCTTGAGTAGTATATTATTAATTGATAGCACAACAATATAGTTGAGGTTGATGACGAATATATATTAAAAGCGTGGGGGGGGGTCATGTCATACAACAGACCGAAGTTATGCTTAAGATGTT
>CACZNR010000071.1 GCA_902782475.1 uncultured Eubacteriales bacterium | reverse complement strand
TTGGATCAAAATCCTGTATTAGCAAAAGAATATTATGGCCTGCTTGATAGAAAGAAAAAGCTCAAGCGTAAGAGTGCGGAGCGTCAGGCTATTAATAAAGAAATAGCCAGAATAAGGACAAAACTAAGACAGGAAGAACAGGAGCTGGTTCAAAGAGCAGGTTTTGTTGCGACAACTATATCAAAAGCGGTTGTTGACAAAGCTATTTATTCCCAAAAATTTGACATGGTTATTTTTGATGAAGCCAGTATGGCGTATGTCCCGCAGGTGGTCTTTGCGGCAAGCTTAGCTAAATCAAGTTTCTACTGCCTGGGAGACTTCAGGCAGTTGCCTGCGATAGTACAAAACCCAAGTGATAACGAGCTCAAAAAAGACATTTTCGATTACACGGAAATAGCATCAGCTGTTGAGAATGGATACGGTCATAATTGGCTTGTAATGCTGGACGAACAGCATAGAATGCATCCTGATATAGCAAGATTTGCAAGCAGGTTTATGTATGAAGGGCTGCTCAATAGTCCCGAAGGACTATATAGAAAAATGCAGATTATTGCAGATATCGGACCTCTTCCAGGCAATCCAATTGGAATGATAGACCTCAGCGATACATATTCAGTTTGTATTAAAACAAACGATGGGTCACGTATCAACTTGCTTTCTGCAATGCTGTGTATGCATTTGGCAGAAAAGATGTCTGTACATTACGGAGTTGGGATAATAACACCATATAGTGCTCAATCAAGGCTGATCCTGGCAATGATAAGAGATCTTCAGGAAAGGAATCCAAAATACTCTGTAGTCAGCAGTGCAACAGTTCACCAGTTCCAGGGATCAGAGAAGCCAGTGATCATATATGATGCAGTTGATTGCTTTCGGATGCCATATTTAGGCATGCTTCTTGGATCAGTAAAGGATGATACAGCAAATCGGCTTTTTAATGTCGCATTAACGAGAGCACAGGGAAAGTTTATTCTTGTTGCAAACAGGGGATATCTCAGACGTAAAAAACTGAATAAGAAACTGCTCTTTGACAAATTATTGCGATCTCTTGACGACGAGACAGATGTATTAAGTGGAGAACAGTTAGTGGAGGAACTAGGGACATATGAAGGCGAAGAGGCAGATGTGTTCTTAGGAGATCGTGACGAGGAAGATTCTTGGAATCGGTATTTACATGATATTAAAAACAGTGCCTCATCTATAATCATTGATTTGCCGGGACCAATTGATGATGACGATTATGCAATAAAGGACTTTGTAGATGCTATAAAGGACGCATCTCAAAAAGATGTAGGAGTTGTCATAAGAATTGAGGAAAGCATTATTTTGCCAGAAGAGTTGACTGAATATGCTGTGATCCATCCATATATTACAACTCCATTTACAATTATAGATCAGAAAATCATATGGTTTGGGGAGCCTCTGTCTGCAGCAGACTTTATTTCAGAAGGAGAAACTCTGCCTACAGAATACTTTCCCTGTCTCAGATTCGAAGGATTACACACAGCAAGATTGTTGAAAGCGTTCTATCAAATAACCAATGAAAAAGGGGTCACCAGGAATGAGCCAGTCAAAACGGGATATGATTCGTGAAGAACAAAGGATATTGGATAAGCTTATCGATGAGCTTGATCGGGTTATGCTTCAAATTGACAAAAAGTATACCTACAGTTCTTTACAAGCGAAAAAAGCAAAGGAGCAGTGTCTCCCAGATACTTATGGCGCCCTTGTAGCTGCAAATCATGATAAATATGCTGCTTTCAGAGAGAAGAAAAAGCTGAAACGAGTCAGAGACGAACTGTATGACACAAGGATTGTAGTAGATTGTACGGATAATCATTCTACAGAGGAAGTAGAGATAAAGATAGGTCTGCATACATACGCTAGATTCGATAAGCTGTATGTTGTCAGCTGGGTAATGCCTGTATGTAGAAACTATATATTGGACAATTGTAAGGAAGAGTATGACGGGATTGTAGAAAAAGGTGGTGTACAGTATAAAACACACTTCAAGCTCAAACTAAAAAGAAGAATAGATATGTATTTTGACAAGATCAAAGATGTATCTCACTTTTATCCGCTTATGGAAGAAGCTGAAGAAATCATGGCAGATGAATTCTTGAAAGAGCTGCTAAGCAGACGAGATGAACAGGAATTCAGGAATATTGTCTTTTCTATACAAAAACATCAGGGAAAAATTATACAAACACCATTCAGGCAGAATCTGATTGTCCAAGGATGTGCCGGGTCTGGTAAATCCATGATTATGCTGCATAGACTTCCGATCCTACTGTACGACAATCCTAACGCACTTAATCGTAACAATTTGTATATTATATCGCCATCCACCACCTACATTCAAATGGCGGAGCACATGCGTCTCGAACTTGAGATAGAAGATCTCAAAATGGGTACGTTGAATCAGTATTGGGATTATGTGATCGAAAAATACGGAAACTCTCCGAGTGAATATGGGAAAAATATATCATATGAGAAGGTGGCGGACGATATACTGGCATATGTATATTCAGACAAATGTATAAATGACATTAGAAATGAAATATCTGCAATTCTTGATGAGAACTTAGTTGACTATAGAGCAGGGTATTCAACATTCCATATTAGTGATGGAACTGAAATCACGGGCACGCCTGTTGAGATCCTGAGAAAAAGGGCTGTGCAAACACAGCTGATCATAAGTAAGAACAAAGAGAGTCTTCAGAAATACTATAAAGCGGTTAAACCGTTATTGGAAAAACTGGAAGATATAAGCAGGATGTTTTCCTCCAGAAAACAGGCATTACTGCGCAGGGTTAATCAAAATATATCTGAAGAAGAAAAGCGTATTGCTAACACTGCGAAGAGACTTGAAAAGTATGATGAAGCAGAGCATAAAAGGATGTATGACAATGCTCGAAAACTAATAGAAATGTCTAATAAATACATTTCTGAGATGAAAACTATCGCAGAGAATATTGAAGGTGATAGTGAATACTTTGAAACTCTCAATGCAGAAGCAGAAAAAATCGATAAACTATTGAATGCGCTCGAAGTAGATAAAGACAGTAAAGGAATAACTGTAAGAACCCTATATAAAATCATCGACAACAAAAAGGAGTTACTGAAAGCACTTCGAAACATCATTATTAGTTCACGCTGGGCCGGCAACCCATATGATCTTGGTTTAGAGAGTGTATTTGAACAGGTAAAAGACATTATCCCATTGATGAATGACTTTAGGGAGATGAATGAGCCATTGATCTCATTAGAGTATCTGTCGGAACTTAGCAATAAAGGTGCAGAGCTGCAACAGATTGGCAGATCCATTACATCGATAATATATACTTCGATGATGGATAAGACAGAGGGAACTAAAGACAAGGAGGGAACTTATAAAGCATCATCGTATTCGCCCTATTTATATCTCCAAATTCTTTATCAATTGAATGGTAAGCCGAACAGCTCATATGAAAGCCTGATTTCTATTGACGAGGCGCAGAACTTGTCTTATCAGGAACTGGAACTGATTAAAAATGTGAATGGCCCGGATCTTGTCTTTAACCTTTATGGTGATGTTAA
>CACZNR010000070.1 GCA_902782475.1 uncultured Eubacteriales bacterium | reverse complement strand
TATTCTATAAATTTTGCTTTTTTTAAGCTTTGTTTTAACTTCCGCATTTATCATTTGATAAAAAGAAAGGAAGGAAAAGCTTATGATCACAGTACTTATACCGGCATACAGACCGGACGAAAAGCTTATCGGACTTCTTCAACAGATAAAGGAAAAGGGGTATGACATCCTGGTGGTGGATGACGGCAGCGGGCAGGAGTTCAGAGACATATTCAGAAGAGCTGAAGAATATGGAAAGGTCATATCATACGAAGAGAATGAGGGAAAGGGTCATGCCCTCAAAACTGGTTTTTCATATCTTAAGGACAGGCTCAGAAGAAATGACATAGTGGTCACAGCGGATGCAGACGGTCAGCATACCATAACTGATATAACAAACGTATCGGAATATGTTAACGGAGACAGATGCATGGTCCTTGGTTGCAGGACATTTGAAGGAAAGATACCGCTTAGAAGCAGGATAGGAAACATATTCGTAAGAGGGCTGTTCGCCCTTGCCACGGGAAGAAAGGTAAGTGATACCCAGACGGGACTTCGGGCATTTTCAAAAGATCTTCTCGAAGAGCTCTGCAGCATCAACGGAAACAGATACGAGTATGAGATGAACATGCTCCTTGATCTCTCAGGCAGGAACACCAGCATCGTGGAGGTGCCCATAGAGACCATATATGAAAAGGGGAATCCTTCTTCACATTTCGACCCTCTCAAGGACTCCTTCATAATAATGTTCCAGATCATAAAGTATGCCATGAGCTCCTTTGCAAGCTTTATTGTGGATTATGCCTTATTCACACTGTTCACAGTGCTTGGGCTCGGTACGGCGCTTTCAAATGTAACGGCAAGGATAATCAGCGGGAGCGTTAACTTCCTTCTGAACAGGAAACTGGTGTTCAGTTCTCATAAGGACATAAAGAAGAGCTTCTTCCAGTATGCACTGCTTGCAGCATCGGTACTGATACTAAACACCTACATACTGTATATCCTTACTTCATTTATAGGTATGAACGTGTATCTGGCAAAGATACTTACAGAGACATTCATGTTCTTTGTTACTTACTCTGTACAGAAGAATCACATATTTGCGGAGGACAGATGATGAAAAGAAAGATCACGATCGGTTATCTCATAATACTGGTAGTCTTTACCATTTATGTACTTGGGGATACGTTCCTCATAAGAAGGACCTATGACAGCACTGCTGTAACATCTGTTGCAACAAATACAGTTCCTTCTGCAACGGCAGAAAATGAGAGCACGGGCCTTGCAGAAGCACTGACACTGAGCACTGAAAAGACCTCATCCAATGTCACAGTGACAGATACGACCTATGAATCAGACGGGCTCAGGGTGGAGATCAGTACTTACAGAGAATATGACACTGACATATATGTGGCAGACATATATTTCACAGATCTTTCAGCATTCTCCACAGCCTTTGCGGAGGATACATACGGCAAGAACATAACTGACAAGACTTCTCAGATAGCAGAGGACAACGATGCAGTCATAGCAATAAACGGTGATTACTATGGAGCCCAGGAAAAGGGTTATGTCATAAAGAACGGAGTCCTCTACAGAAGTACTGCAAGAAATAACGCACAGGACCTTGTCATATACACTGACGGCACATGGGAGATAATAAACGAGTCTGAGATAACTGCCGAAGAGCTCATGGAGAAGGGTGCTTACCAGCTGCTGTCATTCGGACCGGGGCTCATCGTGGACGGAGAGATATCAGTAAGCACTGACTATGAAGTTGGAAAGGCCATGGCAAGCAATCCAAGGACAGCCATAGGCTACATAGATGAAGGGCACTACGTTTTCGTAGTATCTGACGGAAGGACGTCCACAAGTGAGGGACTAAGCGTATACCAGCTTGCAGAGTTCATGGAGAGCCTAGGAGTGGAGACGGCATATAATCTGGACGGTGGAGGATCTTCCACCATGGTATTCAACGGAGAGGTCATTAACAATCCTACCACCAGCGGCAATAAGATCAAGGAAAGGAGCGTAAGCGATATCGTTTACTTTGGATGACATGAACAGGAAATATATTTGGATCTATCTTGGAGAAACACTGTTCCTTGCAGCATTTGGAGCAATATATGAGTATTTCAGCTTTGGAGTGTTCACACCCTTCATGTATGGTGCATTCCTTATCCCTCTTATCCTGGGGCTCATAAGAGTACTGATATTCAGGGACAACATGACGGAATTCATTGCACACATGGGAATAATGACATTATCAGTCGGAAGCATAATAGAGGGTGTGCTTCTGATATACGGCACGACGAATCACCTGATGGAGATCTATCTGATAGCAGGTCTGCTGCTTACGGTGAGCGGCATGTTCGGATACATAAGGAGGAAAAAATATGCTTAAGATATTACTTGGATCAGTATTCTTTATAACTGTACTTACTTCCTTCATCGTTAAGGAATGATGATACAAAACATTAATTAAAAATACCTCTGTACCGGAAGATACAGAGGTATACTTGTCTTATCCCCTGATATAAAAGGGCAGAGAAAACGCGGGTCAGCGACCGGCGTCAGTATTTAAGATAAACTCAGATCAGAGTCCTTATGAGCTTTTCGACTTCAAGATCCCAGAATCTCCATCCGTGTCCCAGCATCTTTTCCTTATGGAGCTTTACTTCATATCCCAGGGACTTTGCCTTGTCTGCAAAGTATATGGATGAATCAAGAAGTCCATCGGCGGTGCCGCAGGATACATATAACTTCGGAAGAGGTCTTCCTTCCTTTACGTTTCTCTCGAGCAGATACTCAAGATCGTCCTCTGAATTCTCAAATTCCTCATATGAGCCGAACATCGGTCTGTAACGTGGATTGTCATCGATCCTGTTCTTTACGAGCTTTCTCATGTCAACTGCACCGGAGAAGGATGCACCGAAGCAGAATTTCTCAGGATTTCTCAGAGCTAACTTCATTGCACCGTAGCCGCCCATTGAAAGACCTGCCACATATGTATTCTCTCTCTTGTGGGTGACATTGAAAAGGCTCTCGATGTATTTCGGAAGCTCTTCTGCAACGTAGGTGTAGTATCTGTCGCCGATCTTGTGGTCCTGATAGTAATTCGTCTTCATGGTAGGCATGACGATCATCATGTTCCTTTCGGATTCATAGAGGAATCTCTCAACGTTGCTGGATGACGGCCATGAGTGTGAGCTGCCCTGTGCACCGTGGAGAAGATAGAGTATCTCCATTTCGCTGGGTTCCTGGTTCAGAAGGATCTTTGGCTCCTGCAGAGCAATGCTTACCATCTGTGAAGAATGAAGCACATCTGAATAAAAATAAAATCTTCCTAATGACATATCATTACCTCCTGATCTCTTCCAGTGACTTGAGTGGAAGCACCTTCAGGAACTTTTCGATCTCCTGATCCCAGAACTTCCATTCATGGGCAAGACCTTCAGTCTCTGAATAATTGACCTTGATGCCTTTCTTTTCCATAAGATCCCTAAATCCAAGGTCTATCCTGTAGAGAGGATCCTTTGTGCCGCATGACAGATAGAACTTTGGAAGTTCCTTTCCGCTGTCCACAGCCTTCTGAAGCATTACTTTCAGGTCGAATTCTGTGCCGTCGGTCTCGCTTCTCTTCATGCCGAAGACGTCAGAGCATTTGACATCCTTGTCAGGATTTCCTCTGCCGCTCTCAGCAAGGTCCAGTGCACCGGAGAAGCTTGCTGCAATAGAGAATCTTTCAGGATATGTGAAGGCCAGCTTGTATGCACCGTAGCCTCCCATTGAAAGACCTGCAACGAAAGTATCTTCACGCCTGGTGCTTATCTTTATCCAGCGCTTGAGAAGTTCAGGAACTTCTTCAGTGAGGTATTTGAAATACTTCCAGCCGTATACCATGTCAGAATAGAATGAATTCTGTACTGACGGGCATACTATGACAAGAGGTTTCTTCAGGTCCTCTGTGAGATATCTTTCAACACTGCTGCGCCTCAGCCATGAAGTATGGTCATCACTGTAGCCGTGAAGAAGATAGAGGACAGGGAATTCAAAGTCTGTTCCCTTATCGCTTTCCGACAGTTTCAGTCCCGATGGATCAGGAAACATGACCAGAAGGTTCTGGTCAAAGTCCAGCACATGGGATCTGTATGTCAGTTCCAAAACAGCCATAACTATTTGCTCCTTATATAAGAATATCTTTATCTATCGGCAGATAGAATAAACGGTGTATCTCCTTTGCATCCTTTGTCTTTGAGAGTATCCACATGAGTTTGCATACAACGGATTCAAGTGTCATGGTGGAAGCCTCAAGGACATTCTCCCTGTTCTTCATGAAGGTACCCACTTCGTATACGGAGAGGTCACTTCCTTCGTAAGGGACCTGTGTAGCCATTACAAGTACCTTTCCTGAGGACAGGTAATCATCAAGTATAGCTACAAGCTTTTCCGTGTCTTCGCCAGGAAGACCGCCCATGCCGAAACTCTCCACTATGACTGCATCATACTTTTCCTTGAGAAGGGAGAGTATGTGAAGATCAGTTCCCGGTATGAGCTTTAAAAGAAAGATGTTCGGATCCAGGCTGTCATGGAATATGACGTTGTACTTCTTCTTTTCCTCGATGTAATAGAGAGGCCTGTTGTTGCGGAATATGGCTATGCTCGGATAGTCCACGCTCTGGAAGGCATTGTAGCTCCTGGTCCTTGTCTTTCTTGCCCTTGTACCTATGATGACGTTGTTGTCAAAAACTATCTTTACTCCGCATGCATTGTCGTCTGCAGCGAAGATGATGGCATTCAGAAGATTCTTCCTGGCATCCGTATCCAGCTCAACTATGGATTTTTGGGCTCCTGTGAGCACTATCGGCTTATAGCTGTTCTGTATGAGATATGAAAGGGCAGATGCCGTGTAGGCCATGGTGTCCGTGCCGTGGGTTATAACGAAACCGTCATATCTGCCGTAGTTTTCCTGTATGCAGTTCTTGATGCGCAGCCAGTGAAAAGGGGTTATGTTTGAACTGTCTATGTTGAAGAGCTGGACTGTTGTGATGTTGCAGATCTTTCTTGATTCGGGTATGTAGTCCAGTATCTCGCTGGATGTGACCTGCGGTACAAGTCCGTTCTCGGATTCCTTGGAAACTATCGTGCCGCCTGTGGCGATAAGAAGAATGTTTTTCATGTCATTGACCTCTTAATTTATTCATGTAAAGTATAACATATCATAATCGTATAGTCTTAAACTTTAGAGCTTCTGTAAACTCATAAGGAACATATAAGAGTAAGGAAATATGCTGTAGGGTATGAAAATTGCATCATGGAAAAGCATTGTGATATCATAGAAAGAGTAATGTTGTTCGTGAAGTTGAATATGAGTTCTTCATATACAAGAAATCCTCTCATGGAGGGATTCACTGAAGACTATTTCGAGAATAACGACCATGTAGATAACCCCTTCTCCTAACAGGGGATGCCAGCCATGCATGTACTCCAGAGTGTGCAAAGTGGATGAAGGATCAGATGGAAAACTGCAGATGGATAAGATTCACAAAGGAAGAATATGGTTCCCTCAGCTTCCTTCAGACTGCATATAAAAGGTTTAATAAGGTAGTAAGAGAATTTCTTCTTGAAAAAGACTGAAAACAACATTTACTGGGTATAATAAACAAAGCACATACGCGTTCACAATAAAAAGAATGGTGTAAGAGAGATGAATAAAACAGACAATTACTCTGCTGAAGAGAGAAGAAAGATAATAGTTGATCTGGTGGACAGGAGGACAAATACCACTGTCTCATATCTTTGTGATTTCTTCAATGTATCATCAGCGACCATACGTAATGACCTCCGGGAACTGGAGGAAGAAGGATCCCTAAAGAGGACCCACGGCGGTGCCATAAGCATAAAGAACAACCGTTTCGACCTTCCGTATATCGACAGACTTGTTGAGCACAAGGAAGACAAGCAGCTCATAGGAAGGATGGCAGCAAGCTTCGTAAAGCCAGGTGACAAGATTGCCATCGATACCGGGACCACTACCAGGGAGCTGGCACTGGCACTTACCAATGTTGAGAACATCACCATAGTCACCAACGACCTTGAAGTTGCATACTTCCTGAATTCCAATTCCAAGGCCAATGTGTTCCTCACAGGTGGTTTCCTGAGAAAGGGATTCAACTCCATATCAGGCGATACTGCCATAAATACACTTAGAAATGTCTATGTTGACAAGGCATTCATATCAGCCGAAGGAATAGATATCGAGAAGGGTATCACCACTACCGACATGCAGCTTGCAAACGAGAAGAGGGAATTCATAAAGAGAGCCAGCCAGACGATAGTCATTGCTGACGGATCCAAGTTCGGCAAGGTGGCATTCTCAAAGTGTGCAGACATAGGAGATATCGACACCATAATCACAACGAACATGGATGACCAAAAGGTAATAAAGCAGTATTCCGACCATTTCGTTGAAATAATAAATGCTGATATCTGATATAAGGAAAATACAGATAATGGCGTTTTATCGATAAATACATATCGATAAAACGCCTTGTGTTTTTTGCTTTTCTTGTGTATTATCAAAAAGAGAATTTTGAATAACGAAGAGGTTTAGAGATCTATGGATTATGATAACGTTTCAAGACAGACCATTATACGTCTTCCAAGCTATCTTAATTATCTTAAGAATCTGACAAATGACAGATATACCAATATCTCTGCCACAATCATTGCCAATGCTCTTGGCCTCAATGACGTGCAGGTAAGAAAGGATCTTTCAGTCGTCAGCTCAGCCGGAAAGCCCAAGGTGGGATACAACAGGGAGGAGCTCATAAAGGATATCGAGAGCTTCCTTGGCTACGATACCCATAACAGGGCCGTGCTTGTGGGAGCAGGAAATCTCGGTCAGGCACTTCTTTCCCACGACGGCTTTTCAAAGTATGGAATAGATATAGTGGCTGCCTTTGACAAGGATGCCGACAAGGCAGGGATGATGATAAACGGAAGGGAAGTCCGCCCAATCGAAGAGCTCTCTTCCTTCTGCAAGAGGAACAGGATAAGGATAGGAGTATTAACCGTACCGGAAGAGAGAGCACAGGAAGCATGTGACTGCATGCTTGAGGCAGGTATAGTTGCCATACTCAATTATGCTCAGGTATATCTGGTGGTGCCTGCTGAAGTAAAGGTTGAAACAGAGACTGTGGCATATGCCATAAGCCAGCTGATAAATCATATAAGGTAAACAAAATGGATAACAGAGAATACAGGATAGAACACGATTCCATGGGAGAAGTAAAGGTGCCTGCAGACAGGTACTGGGGAGCTCAGACAGAAAGGAGCCATGAGAACTTCCTTATAGGTGTCGGCATAGAGACCATGCCAAGGGAGATCATTCATGCATTCGGACTCCTTAAAAAGGCTGCTGCTCTTGCAAATGCCGAGCTTCGCCCTGAGAAGATGACGGAGAAAAAGAAACAGGCCATCGTACAGGCTGCCGAGGAAGTCACAGAAGGAAAACTATATGACCATTTTCCTCTTGTTGTATGGCAGACCGGAAGCGGTACCCAGTCCAACATGAATGTCAATGAGGTCCTTGCCAACAGGGCCAATGAGATACTTGGAGAAAGGCTCGTTCATCCAAACGATGACATCAACATGAGCCAGTCCTCAAACGACACTTTCCCGACTGCAATGCACATAGCAGCAGTGCTCTCTCTTGAGGAGAAGCTGATCCCTGCAGTAAAGGTGCTCATTGAGACATTCAAGAGTTTAGAGGAAAGATACCCTGACATTATAAAGAGCGGCAGGACACATCTTCAGGATGCAACACCTATAAAGTTCTGCCAGGAAGTCTCAGGATGGAGAGCATCCCTTGAAAGGGACATAGAGCTCATGGAAAGAGCACTTCCTCCTCTCAAGGAACTGGCTCTTGGAGGCACAGCAGTGGGAACAGGCCTCAATGCTCCGAAGGGCTTTGATGTACTCGTTGCAAAGAAGGTGAGTGAAGTTTCAGGAACGGCATTTTCCACAGCTTCCAACAAATTCCATTCACTTACCAGCAAGGATGAGATCGTATTTGCACATGGTGCAGTGAAGGCTCTGGCTGCCGACATGATGAAGATTGCAAATGACGTAAGGTGGCTTGCCAGCGGTCCGAGACTTGGACTTGGAGAGATTAGGATACCTGAAAATGAGCCTGGTAGCTCCATAATGCCCGGAAAGGTAAATCCTACACAGTGTGAGGCCGTCACCATGGTGGCAGTACAGGTAATGGGAAATGATGCAACAATAGGCATAGCTGCTTCACAGGGAAATTTCGAACTAAATGTATTCATGCCTGTAATGGCATACAACTTCCTTCAGTCTGTAAGACTTCTAAGTGAAGCGATACTCTCCTTCAATAAGAACTGTGCTGTAGGCATAACTCCTATAGAGGAGAAGATGAAGTACAATGTTACCAATTCTCTCATGCTGGTAACTGCACTCAACCCATACATCGGATATGAGAATGCAGCCAAGACAGCAAAGAAGGCATATGCCGAGAACATCACACTTAAGGAAGCATGTGTGGCACTTGGGTTCCTTACGGAAGAGGAATTTGACAGATATCTGGTGCCTGAGAACATGGTCTGATACTAAATTATTATTTATCAGGATCCTGTGTAAAAAACAGGATCTTTTTTGTTGACATTTATCTATAGATTGGGCATAATATGTACGGCAAAAATGTCCCAAATGGTACAAAAATATGAATGTTGAATCACTTACTAACAGACAGATGAATATGCTGCAGAAATCAGAACTCCTTACCGGGCTCAAAAGGGAGGAGCTCATCGAATTCCTTTCCGGGGATGATGTCATAATGGGAGACTATCAGAGAGGTGAGGACATCTTCGACCGCACCAGGTTCCTTCGCAGCATAGCATTCATACTGTCCGGAACTGCCACAGTATACATACCTTCCGCATCAGGTCAGGAGATGCCCATGAGAAAACTCAACAAGGGAAACTTCTTCGGTGTGGCGACACTGTTCACAGAGCAGAAGGATTATGTTTCAAGGATAGTTGCCATGACAGACATAAAGGTCATCTTCATAGGGCAGGAGACTGTTGAGAAAATGATACGTAAGGAACCAGCCTTC
>CACZNR010000069.1 GCA_902782475.1 uncultured Eubacteriales bacterium | reverse complement strand
CCCAGGGTCTTCATATACCTTGCACTGGATCCGAACTGAACATATACCATGTCCTCTTCCGGATAAACTATATACATCTGTCCGAAAGCTCCGATGCCTCCGAAGATCCCCTGCTCCCCCAGTATCCAGGTCTGATATCCGAAATTTCTCTCCACACTGTTCCTTGAAGCTCCTGTGGGTATGTGTGCACTTCCCATGTCTTCTATGTATGAAGGACTTATTATCCTCTCTCCGTTATATTCACCTTTGTGGAGTATCATCCGTCCGAACCTGAGGAGTGAGTCGAGGTCAAGTTTTATTCCCCATCCGCCGGTACTGATGCCATCAGGTGATACCTGCCAGTGTACATCATGTATGCCGAGCCTGGAAAAGACTTTCTCATCAAGGAACTCCTTTGTCGTCATCCCGGTTATCTTCTGCACCACAGCAGAAAGCATTAGGGAACAAGCATCAGAATATACAAAACGGTCTCCCGGCCTGTTGTCAACATAGGTATGAAGGAAATCCCTGACCCAGCTTATCTTTTCAGACTTATATCTTTTCCTGTATGAATAGGGAAAATCATTTACATATTCTCCGTAGATATGCCTTTTAAGGTCATCCGGAGCCTCATCAAAGCCTGCCGTCATGGTGAGCAGATTCCTGATGGTCACAAGTGACATGTTCTCTGATGCTCCAAAGGGCAGATATTCAGGGAAAAAGGTCACTATCCTGTCATCCAGGGAAAGCCTTCCCTCGTCCATAAGGATCCCTACGGCTACGGAAGTAAAGCTCTTTGTAACAGAGAAAAGCTGATGCATGTCTCCTGCCCTGAAAGGTCTCCTGTAGCCTTTTGCCACTACATTGCCCTTCTTCCAGACCATGAATGCATCTATCCCGTATTCTTCTGCTGCAAGCTTTTCTATCAGTTCATCAAGTTTCATATTCAATGACCCTGCCATGACATACCTCGTATATAATACTCTTCCTTATTATATTAAACTTCCATCGATTAAAATATCATCATAGGCCCTCAGAGGCCATATTTTACAAAAATGTTCTTCTCTTTTCCCCTTTTTGACTTGTGCATCCAATTTTAAAAGTATGTGAACTTTTTTTGTATTTCCTTATCCTGTTTTCTTTTTTATGTATAATACAGAAGAATAAAATGGAGAAGGTTTTGATATATGCAGGACAGATCATCTGACAACAGAAGACGTTCAGAGGACAGGAAAAACAGATCCTCCCTGACAAATGATATAAGTAATTTTCTGGGAAACAGCAGGCTGCTTTTCATAATTGCAGCAGTTTCTCTTTTCATTCTGATACCTATACTGGCTTCGATAGTGGTACCTTACAATTCCTCAAAGGCAGAGGGCACGACCAATCTTTCCATCAATTCCGATGGAGTCCTCACCGCTGCTTCAGTAGAAAAGGCAGAACCAAAGGTCCTCTATTCCGCCGAGCCGGGCCTTGTGGATGACACCATAGTAAAGATGCAGGAAAGACTGATGGCCCTTTACTATATGGACGAAGACGAGCCCAGCACATATTACGGACAGGAAACAGAAGAAGCCATCAAAAGATTCCAGAGGACACATAAGCTGGCAATGACCGGTGTCGCTGACTACAACACTTTTGAACTGCTGTTCTCAGACGATGCCAAGGAATATGCCGTTTCTGAAGGCGCAGAGGGTGACGACGTCGAATCACTGCAACAGAGACTTGTTGAACTCGATTACCTCCCTACCGCTACCGGCATATTTGATGAAACTACCACCAATGCTGTAAAGCTGTTCCAGCAGAGAAACAACCTTACCCCTGACGGTACGATAGGAACGAAGACAAGAGAAGCTCTCTATGCTGAAGATGTCAATGCTTATTCCATCTACAAGGGTGAAGAGAGCGAAGAGATAAAGGAACTCCAGCAGAGGCTATATGACCTTGGATACCTCATCACTGTTCCTGACGGCAAATTCGGAAATGACACCGTCACCGCAGTTAAGCGTTTCCAGGAGAAGCATGGCCTCATATCCGATGGTCATATCGGAAAGCAGACCAAGGCTCTCATACTTTCAAATGATGCTGCTCCTAACTCCATCGGTCTTGGGGACAGCGGCAGCGATGTAACAAAGATACAGAACAGGCTCAAGGAGCTCGGATACCTTGAAGGTTCATCCGACGGCTACTTCGGAGAGAAGACACAGAATGCCCTCAAGGCATTCCAGAAGAGGAACAAACTTACCTCAGACGGAAAGTATGGTGCTGCAACAGGACATGTCCTGTTCTCATCCTCCGCAAAGAAAGCTCCGCCAAAGCCTACACCAAAGCCTGCACCAAAGCCTGCATCGAGCAGCAGTGGAAAGAGCGATTCCAGTTCTTCAAGCAGTGGAAAAAGCGGTTCCAGTTCTTCAAGCAGTGGAAAGGATGATTCAAGCTCATCAAGCAAGCCAAGCAGTTACTCATACAGCGGACCGGGAAGTGTATCTGCCCTTATAAAGGCTGCGGAATCAAGACTTGGCTGCCCATATGTCCGTGGTGCCAAGGGACCAAATAAATTCGACTGTTCAGGTCTTGTATACTGGTGTCTCAACAATGCAGGTGTTAAGCAGGGATATATGACATCATTTACATGGCGAAGCGTAACAAAGTATCAGCGTATCAACAGCCGTTCTGCCGTAAAAGCCGGAGACATCCTGGTATTCAAGGGACATGTTGCTATCGCCATCTCCAATAGTATGATGATAGATGCTTCAACAAGCAAAGGACATGTCGTAAAGAGAACATCCTATGGTTCATACTGGGATACCAGATGGATATGTGCATACAGGATCTTCTGATGATGATATCAAAGGGCACCGTGACTGCGGTCGCCCTTTTTAAATGAGGTAAACAAAAATGCTGGATAAATCAGTACCATATTACAATATTCTGATGTGCCGGGAACCTGGGACAGATATCCCTGACTGCCCTCTGCCCGAAGGATACAGTTTTTCTTTTTTCCATGACGGAAATGAGCACGACTGGGTGGACATAGAGACCTCAGTCCTGGAATTTGACGGAGACAAACAAAGAGCAATGGACAAATTCCATTCACATTTCTACTGGGCACCCGAGGAGACCGGAAGAAGATGTGTGTTCCTTAAGAACCCTGAAGGGCGATACATAGGAACTGCCACCATCTGGTGGGAATATTCAGGTCAGAGACGGGACCCGTGGCTCAGCTACGTTGCCATCAGGCCCGAGTATCAGGGCAAAGGTCTCAGCAAGGCTCTTGTATCCCATATGCTGAGACTCAATCAGACCATTGAAGGTGACAGGAGGATCTATCTTCACACCCAGACCTGGAGCCACATTGCTGTGAGACTGTACAAAAAGTTTGGCTTCTACATCACAAGAGAACCCGACCTCTATAAATACAGAAATGACGAATATGAACAGGCGGAAAAAGTACTCTCTGAACTGTATGATGACTGATATCTTCTTTCATGATTCGCTGTAAATCACCTTGTTTTTGATAATCCTTCTTTGTTATAATTCCAATGG
>CACZNR010000068.1 GCA_902782475.1 uncultured Eubacteriales bacterium | reverse complement strand
TCAAAGTCTTCTTTGTGTTGCATATCATAAAAATGCCGTTCTATGAGAAAATCATCAGAGATAATGTATTTTGTCTGATTTATAGACCATTCTTTGAATATCTTTTCTATGAGTTCTGGAACAGTTTTGACATTCTGTGGCCTTTTGAAGATTGCCCAAAGATCGCTTGAGAAGGTTTTGTGAAATACTTTAATACCTGGAAGCGACCACTTTTCTTCAATTCCCAGTTCGTAGACAAATGAGTCTGTTTTGTTGTGCTCATTTTTGGAAATGATGTAGTAATCATTATCGAAAAAAAAGTCAGTATCATTATTAGCAAAATCATTACGCAGAGATTCTATAATGCCCCGAGTTTGAAGGATCGTATCTTCGTATTTCGCATGTCTGTTGCATACATATAATGAGATTGGAGCTATTGTCGCTATCTCAGGAGTAATGACTTCTCCACCGGATACGGTGACAGTAATAACAAGAGGTAAAAATGTGCGTAGATGGTCGGGATCATTATTCAATTCAGACGGTGTGCATCCATGGAACTTAACAAATGCCTTTACAAATGTACTCAGATTATAACCGTATTCTTTGGCAAGAGAATACATTTTTTCTTTTTTGCCGTTATCCAGCATTCTTAGTCCCAGTAGGTACATTCGCCTGTTTTGGATATATGTGTATATCGTGTAACCGGTAAAAGCCTTGAAAATCCTGTTTGCATGTCTGATATCGACTGGGAATTCATCAATTATCCTTTTGTTGCTTTTATTGCTGTTGAGCTCCGATTCAAGATATTCGACCATACGGGAAATATCATACAGCATACAGAAAACTTTCACTTGCTTTATGCTATTCTAACATAAAAGAATAATAGTCATTTTGTAATTTGTTGAAAATAGGAAGATATATATTCAAACGAAATGCTTTGACTCTGCAACTTGGTGATGCTACTTTAAAGTCATAAATATACATTAAAGGAACATTAACTATGAAGAAACATATAGTATTTGTTTTTGCACTGTTTTTGTTTTTGTACTGTGGTTGTGCCAGTGTTGATGTAAACACAAATGTGAAAAAACGATATAAAAAAGATCCAGGGATAGTTGCAGAAGAGAATGAGAAACTGGATGCATATGTACATATCGAAGATCTAGAAGGTGGAAAAGTATCTGATAAATGGGGCAATGTCAGCATACAGATGGACATAGAGATACCTGATGTGGCAAATGTTTCCGTATCAAAGCATGATTCTGTTGTCTTTTCGGAAAAACAACTTACGGATATTGTTGATGCATTTACATGTAGTGATACTGTTCTTTATGACGTAGGGCAACCATCCCTTGATTACTATAAAAACTGGCTTGCTGATGACTATGATGAGCTGGAAGCTTATGAGTTATGGAAACAGGAAATAAAAGGGAAAGAACCTGAAGTCATTGAAGAATATAATGCCAAAACTGGAGAAACAGGATACATTACTATAGATGAGGAATATCTGGATTCCGAGATACAGTTCATTAAAGGTAGAATTGAAAATCTCCAGAATATAATTAATAACTATAAGCCTGAGGACAGGAAAGAGATAAGGCTCGAGTACAGTATGAAACAAGATCTTAATGGAGAAGAAGAACTCATTGCCAGGGCAGCATTTGATAATGCCAGGGAAAGGGATTATATAATCACCACTTTATGGGATGGCAAGATATTGCGTATAGGTCCCAGAGATCTGGAAAGCTCATTTCAATCAGAACCTATGATGTTTGGAGTCCTTCAGGACGATGGTTCGTATGATAAAACAATCGGTATCACAAAAAGTGAGGGACAGATTGATACCGAGCGTTTTTTGAAGGAAGTATGTCCATATATGGATGTGAGGGCAGTTTATCCTGCTCGTTATGATGACGGTATAATATCTGGCTATACATGGGCATATTACTGCACAAGAAGCATCAATGACATGGAAGTTGGATATGAAGATCACGATATAGACATGGCATTGTTAAATAGGCCACCGATAAGATATGAGTATCTTGTTGTATATGTATCGAGTGATGGGCTAGAAGGTATATACTGGCAATTTCCACTGGAACAATCAGAAGTGATCACTGAAAATGTAAAACTTATGCCTATAAATGATGTTCTTGGAATAGCAAAAGAGTATTTTGAGATACAGGAATATGAAGGTATGAGTGTTAAGCATATGAAACTTTCATATACAAGGATAGATAAACAAAATGACTATAATTCATTTTATTACATTCCTGTGTGGGATTTTTATGGGGAAATTAAACCCTATGATCCGGGGATAGATTTTGACATATACAGTTTTCTGACGATAAATGCCATGGATGGTACCATAATAGACAGATCAAAAGGGTATTAGTTTAGACCATATAAGATAGAGTGTTCAGTCTGTAGTGTGCCCGAAAGACTGCCAACTGAGTGTTTTTACTATAAGGACAAACTTCCATAATCACAGGGAACTTGTCCTTTTTAAATACGGACATCATCCTTTTTTAACTGTTTGTACGTACTTATCGATAGCTTGTATCTGTACTGATAAGAAAACTCTTTTTATGGTAATATATATGATGATGTCAAAAATGAGTGCAAGGTAATAAGAGGTTTTCAGGGACAAATGGAATATTCAGGCAGTTTCAAATCAGGATTCATATCTATACTGGGAAGTCCGAACGTAGGGAAGTCCACACTTCTCAACAGTTTCGTAGGGCAGAAGATCTCTATTGTTTCAAACAAGGCTCAGACTACAAGAAATAAGATAATCGGAGTACTTACCAGAGGAGACCGTCAGATGATATTTATCGATACTCCCGGGATCCATGATCCCAGGACAAAGCTCGGGGAATACATGGTGGATGCGGCATATTCTGCAAACAGGGATGTGGATGTAACTCTTTTCATGATAGACAGCAAGGCCGGGTTTGGAGAGAGGGATCAGGAAATACTCAGTAAACTTTCAAAGTCATATCTTCTTGTGGCAGTTAACAAAACAGATCTTGTATCCAGGGAAGACGTCGAAAAGATCCATGGGAGACTGCATGGTTTTTCAATAGATGAAGAACATATAGTCGATATATCCGCTCTCTATGGGACAGGTATCTATGACCTTGAAAACAGGATCATGGAGATGCTTCCTGAAGGCCCGAAGTATTATCCTGAAGATACCGTGACAGATATGCCTGAAAAATTCATATGTGCGGAGTTCATAAGGGAAAAAGCACTTTATTTTCTCAGGGATGAGATACCACATGGTATAGGTATAGAGATCGAGAAAGTTACTGAGACAGATGAGCTCATCTCTGTATATGCCGTCATAATATGTGAAAAGAGCTCACATAAGGGAATAATCATAGGCAGGAATGGCTCAATGCTCAAGAGGATAGCTTCGGAATCCAGAAAAGACATGGAGATGCTTTTTGGGACCAAGGTATATCTTGAAGTATTCGTCAAGGTGAAAGATGACTGGAGAAATTCAAACTTTATGCTCAAGGAACTTGGCTACAGAAAGGAAGACAATATCTGATGGACAGACGATCTCTTTGCATAGTTCTCAGAGCTTCCAATTATCGTGAGAATGACAGGATGCTCACACTTTTTTCCAGGGATTATGGAAAGATAGATGCTCTTGCCAGAGGTTGCAGAAAGCCTACCAGCTCACTTTTATCTTCCAGCGATGTGCTCTGCTGTTCCGACATGTCATTCAATTTCAAGGAAGGCAGATATTATGTAGTTGGAGCAGAACCAAGGACGAATTTCTATGATATCAGAAAGAACATGAAATCTCTCATGACAGCGCTTCTGCTTATCGAGATAACAGAAAGGAATATAGTCCATGAAGAACCCAACAGGCCTTTATTTGCTCTTCTTTCAGGTTGCCTTTATGCACTGGCAAACGGGGATGATCACAGGAAGGTACTGTCATTCTTTACATTCAAGCTCTTTGAGTCCCAGGGAGAAAGACCGCCTCTGACAGAATGTGTGATATGCGGGAAACCTTCCGTGAACAGGATAAACATAAAGGCAGGCGGAGCAGTGTGTGCTGATTGTGAAGGCCTGGAAGTGGAAGCAGGATACATAGACAACATAGCAAGGATCTATTCCACGAAATCAAAGGATATCCTTACGACAGACCTGAATGTTGACGATGGTTTTTATGGTCTTGCGATAGAATGGCTCAAATATCATGAGAGCTCTGACCTTAAATCACTTGCTCTTCTTGGATAAAAGCAGGTATGCTGATGATGAATGAACATATGAGCCTGTAAAGGCCTTTTCTTTTGTTTTTTAGTACAGGGAAAACCCCTTGTTTTATATTGTTTTTAGGTACTTTTTCCTGTATAATCTTTGTGTTAATAATCAATTTCAGATTGTTTATAAAATCAGAATTATTTAGTAGGAGGAATATATAATGAGCAAGTATGTTTACATGTTCAGCGAAGGAAACGCAAACATGCGTGAATTGCTGGGCGGTAAAGGTGCAAACCTTGCTGAGATGACAAACATCGGCCTTCCTGTACCTCAGGGCTTCACTATCACAACAGAAGCATGCACAAGGTATTATGAAGACGGTAAGGAAATAGCACCAGAGATCGTTGAGCAGATCGAAGAAGCTTTAAAGAAGACCGAAGAGATCGCCGGAAAGAAATTTGGTGATCCTGAAAATCCATTCCTGGTATCAGTTAGATCAGGAGCAAGGGCATCAATGCCTGGTATGATGGATACTATCCTTAACCTCGGACTCAACGATGTTGCAGTGGAAGGCATGGCTAAGAAGTCAGGAAATCCACGCTGGGCATATGACAGCTATCGTCGTTTCATCCAGATGTTCTCAGACGTTGTTATGGAAATAGACAGAGCAAAGTTTGAAGCAGTTCTTGATGATCTTAAGGCTAAGAAGGGTGTTAAGCTCGATACAGAACTCGATGCAGAGGATCTGAAGGAAGCTGTAGCACGTTATAAAGTAATCTACAAGAATGAGATGGGAGTTGAATTCCCACAGGACGCAAAGGTACAGCTCATGGAAGCTGTAAAGGCAGTATTCCGTTCATGGGACAACCCAAGAGCTATCGTTTACAGAAGACTTAACGATATCCCATCAAGCTGGGGAACAGCAGTTAACGTTCAGTCCATGGTATTTGGTAACATGGGTAATGACTGCGGAACAGGTGTTGCTTTCACGAGAGACCCTGCAACAGGTGAGAAGAGACTTTACGGTGAATTCCTTATGAATGCACAGGGCGAAGACGTTGTTGCTGGTATCATAACACCTCAGCCTATAGCATCACTTGAGAACACAATGCCTGATGTATATCATCAGTTCGTCAATATCGCTAACACACTTGAAGATCACTACAGCGACATGCAGGACATGGAGTTCACCATCGAAGGCGGGAAGCTCTTCATGCTCCAGACCAGAAATGGTAAGAGAACAGCTCCTGCAGCTTTAAAGATCGCAGTTGATCTTGTTAAGGAAGGAAAGCTCACAAAAGAGCAGGCTATCCTTAAGGTCGAGCCAAACCAGCTGGATTCACTCTTACACCCACAGTTCGATGCTGCTGCACTTAAGAGCGCTAAGCCAGTAGCTAAGGGACTTCCTGCTTCACCAGGAGCTGCTTCAGGTGCTATCTACTTCACAGCTGAGGATGCAGTTGCAGCTAAGGAAAGAGGAGAAAAGGTAGTTCTTGTTAGAGAAGAAACATCACCAGAAGACATCGAAGGAATGCATGCTTCAGAGGGTATCCTTACAGCAAGAGGCGGAAGAACATCCCATGCAGCAGTTGTTGCAAGAGGAATGGGAACATGCTGCGTAGCTGGATGCGGAGAAGTTTCTATTGATGAAGTGACAAAGACAATGACACTTCCTGACGGAAGAGTATTACATGAAGGTGACCCACTTTCACTTGATGGAAGTACAGGAAACGTTTATGCAGAGAACATCAAGACTGTTGAAGCTTCTATAACAGGCGACTTTGAGACAGTTATGAACTGGGCAGATGAGATCAGACAGCTCCAGGTAAGAACAAATGCTGATACACCAGCTGATGCTGAGCAGGCTATGAAGTTCGGAGCACAGGGCGTTGGTCTTTGCCGTACAGAGCACATGTTCTTCGCTGAAGACAGGATCGCTGCTATTAGAGAAATGATCGTTTCAAAGACAGTTGAGCAGAGAGAGACAGCACTTGCTAAGCTCCTCCCAATGCAGAGAAGTGACTTTGAAGGTATCTATAAGGCAAACAAGGGACTCCCAGTTACTATCCGTCTGCTGGATCCACCACTCCATGAGTTCGTTCCAACAGAAGAGGAAGACATCAGGGCTCTTGCAAAAGAGATGAACCTCACATATGAAGATCTTAAGACAACCATCGATGGTCTCCATGAGTTCAACCCAATGATGGGACACAGAGGCTGCCGTCTTGCTGTTACATATCCTGAGATCGCTAAGATGCAGGCTAGAGCAATCATGGAAGCAGCATGCAATGTTAAGAAGGAATGCGGATACGATATAGTTCCTGAGATCATGATCCCTCTCGTAGGAGAACTTAAGGAATTACAGTTCGTAAAGAAATTCGTAGTTGAGACAGCTGAGGAAGTTCTCAAGGAAAAGGGCATGGAAGACATGCACTACAAGATCGGAACAATGATCGAGATCCCAAGAGCAGCACTGCTTGCTGATGAGATTGCTAAGGATGCTGAGTTCTTCTCATTCGGAACAAATGACCTTACACAGATGACATTTGGATTCTCAAGAGATGACGCAGGAAAGTTCCTGGATGCATACTATGACAACAAGATCTATGAGTTCGATCCATTCCAGAAACTGGATCAGGCAGGCGTAGGCAAGCTCGTTAAGATGGCTGTTCAGCTCGGAAAGCAGACACGTCCTGACATCAAGCTCGGTATCTGCGGAGAGCACGGTGGAGATCCGTCAACTGTTATGTTCTGCCATGACATCGGACTCACATATGTATCATGCTCACCATTCAGAGTACCTATCGCTAGGCTTGCAGCAGCTCATGCAGCTGTAAACAATCCTCGTAAGTAATCGATACTTGAGAGAATAAAAATATCCGGCTCCATCCATAGGGTGGAGCCGGATTTAGTATTATTGATCATGAAATCTTCTATATTTATTTGTGAGTATTGAGATAGTTTTGTTTTCTGTTTTGAACAAACGATCATTCCATATTTTTTATTGGTATATATACATCTTTTATGGAATGATCATCTTCTGTTTTGTAGTTATGTTCTATTACATAATGATCTGAAATAATATATTTGTTGTTGTTGCGTGACCAAAACGGTGTAACGTATCTGAAAAAATCATTCATGTTGGTCTGATTATCAATGATCCGGAAAAGTGCCCATAATTTCTGATTGCATTCAAAGCTAGAAGAACTGGATACTGTATATCCTTCATTTCTAGGAATGCTTATAAAGTATTCAAAATTATCATCGTCATCTACTAATTCTGTAGCAACAGCATAATATTCATTTGTTGTTGGATCCAATTCTCCGGATATCATTATTTCCTTCGATCTTATATGGTCCATAGAATGTTCATATGGAATAATATACTTAATTCCCTTGAAAAGAGGAAACGTTTTTTGTATTATCCTGGGAAATACTGAATCTTCATATGAATTATGATATGAAAAGGAAAAACGTTCAAAATAATCTATATGGACATTCTGATCTCTTATCTGACGTGGCAGAAGTTTATATTCACTTGAAAATGATTTACTGAATGCATCCGCCTTCATACCATATCTATGGCAGATATATTCTATTTTGTCATTAGTCGTAAGAATATCTTTTGCGATAATAGAAAGTCTTCTTTTGATTATATATTGCCTGACGGATATGCCTAGGATTACACTGAACATTTTTTTGGCATGAGGATATTTAGTGTAGATGGTATTTGAGATTTCTGTATTAGATTTATGCGTTATAAGATCTCTTTCTATTTCATCAATGATAGTTTCAATCAACGTAATATCCATCAGTTTACTCCTAAATGATCATCCACTTCATTCTAACATATCCAATTATACACATCAAATCAATCACTTGAACGTTATGAATAATTGTTCAAATGAATAACCTTGCTTAGATAAGCATACCTGATACAATTAAATTGAAATAAAAAATGGAGGAATCATAAAAATGAGAAAGATAATACTATTGATTGTTTGCTTCATTTGTTTGTTTTCTTTTTGCGTTGTAAATGCAGGCAATAATCCGCCTACATCAAATACCACGCTTCCGTACAAATCATCAAGGACGCGTATCTATAACTATACATATACAGCAAAGAAATTTCACCCCACATACGCTGGTAAGCTTTTTATGTGTTTTTCTGGTCTGTGTTCAGCATCCTCACCTGCGACGACTGTCACGATAAAGATAATGCATCAGACAGATAATGGCGTACAGTGGTCTACTGGAATATCAGGATATGATTTCCCGAAGATTCCTCAGAAGGCACTTTACGGATTGAACACATCAGAGTATTTCTATGGGTATGTTTCAAAGAATAATCCATCTATTTATATGGATTTTGTTATGAAATTTGGAACTTCACAGTCTGAAGCAAGTAATTATACATTCTAAGCATCATGAAAAAACTATTCGTATTCTTTGTATTTTGTGTATGTGTTATATTTCTTGTTTCTTGTGCTCAGCCGACAGTGAATGATGATACAGTCCAAAGATACAAAAAGGACATTTCTGCTGTCATTCAGGAAAATGAGGAATTGAATGGTTATAATACCATCGATACATTTTCTAACACTCGG
>CACZNR010000067.1 GCA_902782475.1 uncultured Eubacteriales bacterium | reverse complement strand
TGATATAAAGGATATAAAGATACTGAAGAGAGCTCTTGATGCCCGCCGTGGCAGGAGAGAAGTTTCATATGTCTATAATCTTGGCGTCAGTATCGATGATGAGGAGACTGTGGCAGAGGCTCTTGGCCTCTCACTTGTAAAGGAAGAACCTTACATCGTCCCTGAACCTAAAAGGGAACACGAAAGACCGGTGGTAGTTGGATTTGGTCCTGCAGGCATGTTCTGTTCATATGTGCTTGCAAAAGCAGGTTTAAAGCCCATAGTGCTTGAGCGTGGTAGACCTGCTGATGAAAGAAAAAAGGATGTCCTTGCGTTCTGGAAGACAGGAAAGCTTTCTCCTGAGAGCAATGTCCAGTTCGGGGAGGGCGGAGCTGGTACATTTTCAGACGGCAAGCTCACGACAGGCACACACAACAGCAGGATAAAATATGTCCTTGAGACTTTCAGGACTTTTGGAGCAGATGAGAGCATATGCTATGATTCAAAGCCCCATATCGGTACTGACAGACTCCAGGAGATAGTAGTGAATATAAGGCACGAGATAGAAGCCCTTGGTGGTGAGGTCAGGTTCTCTTCCAGACTTTCCGGAATAGAGATGAGTGAAGGAAAAGTCACAGGTGTAAAGGTCGAGGGTCCGGAAGGGAAATATGAACTTCTATGTGAAGAACTGGTACTGGCCATAGGGCACAGCGCAAGGGATACATTCAGGATGCTTCTGGATACGGGGCTTGCCATGGAACCAAAGCCTTTTTCCATGGGAGTCAGGATAGAGCACAGGCAGGCTGATCTTGATGAAGTCCAGCACAGGGGAAAGAAGGAAGGACTTCCTGCTTCTGACTATAAGCTCTCGGCAAAATTTGATGACGGCAGCAGTGCATATACTTTCTGCATGTGTCCGGGTGGTTATGTAGTTGCATCATCTTCGGAAGAGGGCGGAGTAGTAACAAATGGCATGAGCTATTCAAAAAGAGACGGAGAAAATGCAAATGCTGCAGTTCTTGTTACTCTCACTCCTGACATGTTCCCTTATGATGGGCCTCTTGGAGGTGTCAGATGGCAGAGAGAGATAGAGCATGCTGCCTTTGTCCTTGGCGGAGAGGATTATCATGCACCTGCACAGCTTGCAGGGGATTTCCTTAAAAGAAAGGAAAGCAGAGGCCCGGGAAAGATCGTCCCTACATACAGGCCCGGAGTAATGTTCACCGACCTTCACAGATGCCTTCCAAAGGTGATCACGGATACGCTTGAAAAAGCGATCCCTGCTTTTGCAAAAAAGATAGGCATCTTTTCACAGTATGATGCCGTGCTGACTGCTCCTGAGACAAGGAGCTCATCACCGGTAAGGATACTTAGGAATGAGATGCTTGAATCAAGTGTCAGAGGCATATATCCCTGCGGTGAGGGTGCAGGATATGCCGGAGGCATAGTGTCTTCAGCTGTGGATGGCATAAGGATAGCTGAAGCGATCATAGAAAACTGAAAAAAAATGTCAGAAGCTGGGATTTTGGAGGATGATATGGATAGACCTGTTACCACTCTTTTTATGCTGATGTCGGTGGATGGAAAGATAAGTACCGGTTCCGTTGATGAACTTGATGTGGACCGTGATCTTCCGGAGATAACCGGTGTCAGGGAAGGCCTTCATCAGTATTATGAGATAGAGCAGACCACGGATCTATGGTCATTCAATACGGGAAGGGTACAGGAGAAAATGGGAGTCAATGAAAAGGAGATGCCCGGTAAGACACCTGTGTCATTCGTTCTGCTGGATAACAGGCATCTCACAGAACACGGGATAAGGTATTTCTGTGAACTGTCAGATCAGTTTGTCCTTATAACACAGAATTCTGATCACCCTGCATTTGGCATCAAGGCTGATAATCTTCACATCATATATCAGGATAAGCTTTCACTGCCGGAAGCATTAAAATGTCTGAAAAAGGACTTTAGGTGCGAACGGCTTACTATACAGTCGGGAGGAACTGTCAATGGCCTGTTTCTAAGAGAAAAGCTTTTTGATTATGTGAATATCGTGGTTGCTCCAGTCCTTATCGGAGGAAAAGACACTGCCACACTCATAGATGGAAGGTCACTTGTTAGTACATCTCAGCTTGGTGAACTTGGAGTACTGAAACTTCTTGAGTGCAGAGTGCTTGAAGATTCATATATTAACCTAAAATATGAAGTGGTGAGATGACGGATCAAACACTGATCATTACATATCCGTTATGTGCCTTATAGAAGAAAGCGCCGGTGTACCCGGTGCTTTGTCATCTGTATAAAATATGTTCTGAAGGATCAGAATACTCTTTTTCCGCCGAGCCATGTTTCTCTCACTTTGATCTTGCTGATACTGTACGGATCTGTTCCGAAAGGATCGCTTTCGAGCACTGTGAAATCAGCCAGCATTCCTTCTTTTATCTGACCCTTTATGTCTTCCTCGCCGCTGGCATATGCACTTTCTGTTGTAAAGCTCTCTATGGCTTCCTTTACAGTGAATGCCTGATCTAAAAGATAAGGTCCTGTCCCGTCCATTGATGTACGTGTGACTGCACACTGCATCCCCTTCAAGACATCTGGAAGCTCCACAGGGCAGTCTGAACCATTCGAAACGTGTACTCCCTTATCCATAAGTGTCTTCCAGTTATAGCTGGTGTCTGCAAGTTCCTTTGGAACCAGTCTGTAAATGATATGGTTGTCATAATCAAGGAATATGGACTGGGCAAGGACATCTATACCAAGGTCAGCTATGCGCTGAAGCTGATCAGCTCTTGAAAGCTGGCAGTGGACTATGGCATTCCTTCTTTTATCAGGATACATGCTGCTTGCATACTCGAACGCATCAAGTACCTGGTCAAGACATCCGTCACCGATGGCATGGACAACAGAGCCCACTCCCTTTGAAGCGGCAAGGCATATCATGTCGCGGAGCTCCTCGTCAGTATATATGAGCATTCCTGTCTCATCAGTTCCGTTATAGCATACGGAGAGCTTTGCAGTCCTGCTGCCAAGAGACCCGTCTCCAAGAAGCTTCAGAGGTCCGGACTTGTACATGTCTCCGAAACGGATCTCAAAACCATCCTTATCCACGAAGTCCTTAAGCTCCTTGAGACCAGGAAAATTGCACTGTTCATTTATCCTTACACTGAGACGGTCTTCGCTTATGAGCTCCTTTATAGCCTCGATGACAAGGAACGGATCCACATCTGAGAATGTCATGAGATCATCAGACTGTACGCTTGTGATTCCGTAGGCATTGCAGGCTCTTGAAGCCATCTCAAACATCTCTTTGAGATCATTTATCTCAGGAGAGGGGATGCTTTCGGTAGCCATGTTGATGGCATTCTCAAAAAGCCTTCCTGTAGGCTCACCGTCCTTTTTCTCTATCTCTCCGCCTTCAGGAGATGGAGTATCATTTGTTA
>CACZNR010000066.1 GCA_902782475.1 uncultured Eubacteriales bacterium | reverse complement strand
TATAACATAATGTCAAAGGATCTGGCAGACATAATCGCTCATCCTGATTTTTCCATCATGGGACAGGGTGGCTTCTCTGAAGTGGAGGAGGAGATGGCCGATGATCTCGGAAAGCTGGCAGAGGAATACCAGGTACCGCTGGAGATAAACCTGAACCACATATTCTACAAGACATATTTCAGGGGAAGAGTTTGGAACCATGATGACTATGAGACACAGCTTACAAGGCTAGGTGAAGTCATCTATCCATGCAGGGGATTCTGGAAGACCATATCAAAGTATGATGTTAGAGTGCTTTACGGCTATGACATACACTTTGGAGGACAGCTTTCAAAGCATGAGGAATTCGAGAAGATGTGTGCTATGATACTTGGAGACGATGTCATGAGCAGACTGAATTTTGTAAAGGAATTTTAATGATAAAGATGATGCAGCGTTCTGCTGCATCATCTTTCTTTTTTGATATCTTTTAACCTGCGTTTGAGACCAGGATGGTGAACATCTCCTGTGTCCAATCTGCCCATGGGTCGTTGTCCTCCGTGAATGTGAGCTTTTCTCCGCTGCTGTATGTCACGGTCAGAGTGCAGGGCTGGTATTCCGGAGGAAGTCCTGCCGTTACCCTGTATATCCCGTTCTTCTTGACCAGAGAGCTTTCATCGATTATGTCCTGAAGCTTTATGAGGACATCCTGGCCTACCGGCGTGTTAAGCCCAAGTTCATTGGAGGTGAGGACGAATCCATCCTTGCCGTTCTTCTTTATGCTGAAGGAATAGAATCCATCTTCATAGTCGCTGTCATCATGGTTTTCCAGATAGAAATACAGGAAGAACTCTTCTATATCTTTTGAGGCTATTTCCTTTGGTGCGTTTTTGTCAGTCCTGTCAGTGACACCACCTGTCTGGGGTGTAGTGGTCTGAGTCTGCTTTTTGCAGCCATAAAGCACAGTGCTGACGACGATGCAGAGCAGAAGAACCATCAGCATATATCTTGAAATGTGTTTCATACATCATTCCTCCTCTTCCTTCATAGTTATATTTTACAGTCAGAGAGTCACCATATCAAATAACAAAATGTGAACATGGGGATATTATGTCTGTTTGCAGGTTTGATGCTATAATCATATCTGTGAAGTACGTGAAAAGGAGATGGAATTATGATAAAGGAGATCTATCTTGCAGCAGGCTGCTTCTGGGGAGCACAGAAGTACTTTGACCAGTTTGAGGGAGTAATGTACACAGAAGTCGGCTATGCAAACGGAAGTACTGAGTATCCTTCCTATGAGGATGTCAAATATAAGCACACAGGACATGCTGAAACAGTAAAGGTGGTATATGATGACGAGGTCTTAAGGCTCGAGAGCATACTTAAGCTCTATTTCTTCGTGATAGACCCGTATACCCTCAATCAGCAGGGAGAGGACAAGGGAGTTCAGTACCGTACAGGCATATATTACAATGACGAAAAGGATCTTCCTGTGATCCGGAAGATATATGATGAAGAGCAGGCAAAGTCCAGTGAAAAGTTCGTCGTAGAAGTAAAGCCTCTTCTTCAGTTCTTCTCGGCTGAGGAATACCATCAGAAATATCTGGAGAAGAATGTGAACGGTTACTGCCATATCTCAGGCAACTATTTCAAGGTCCAGGAGATGACGGACAAGGGAGAGTTTAAACTATAAATTGAATGGGCATCATGATACTTTTGAGCTTCAAGGTGCTATCATATATAGGTAAATAATTACTTGAGAGAGGAAACAGATGGCAGAAGGCATCAAGATCGTGGCCACCAACAGAAAGGCCACACATGATTACTTTATACTTGAAAGATATGAAGCAGGGATAGCTCTTGCAGGCACTGAGGTGAAGAGCCTCAGACTTGGAAAAGCCAATCTCCGTGATTCCTATTGCCAGATAAAGGACGGAGAGATATTCGTGTACAACATGCACATAAGCCCCTATGAGAAGGGAAATATCTTCAACCGTGATCCATTGAGGACAAGAAAGCTCCTTCTTCACAGAAAGGAGATAGGAAAACTCTTCGGGAGCACACAGTTAAAGGGCCTTACCATAGTTCCTCTGTCAGTCTATCTCAGGAACGGAAAGATGAAGATGGAGATAGGCCTGGCACAGGGCAAGAAACTCTACGACAAGAGGGAGGCTCTCAAGGAAAAAGCCATAAAGAGGGATACAGACATCAGGATAAAGGGAAACTGATCCCTTCATGGGGCAGTACTGGTTTCGACGGGATCCATTTTTGGTAGATAAGCAAGCCGTAGTATCCAACTCTACGATAAAAAGGGGAACCTAAATATAAACGCAAACGAAAACGTTGCAGTTGCTGCTTAACTAAAAGCGCATGTCCGATCTCCGGGTTTTCCTGTTCGGCCCGGGCGGGCATCAACCCAGAACAGGTAACACTTATCCTCAAGTTCCGGGGGATAATGTGTCTTTAAAGGGACTACCGTGTGGCTTCCAGCCTGGAGGGCACGCCACAGGGGAATTACATACTTCAGGATAAGCTTGTAGAAATTTTACCCGGAAGCTTCTCGGACAGGGGTTCAACTCCCCTCTGCTCCACCAGAATACGAAGCGTTGAACTCGGTTTCTTCAGAAACATGTTCGCGCTTGCAATAGAAATAGAGGTCAACCGTTAAGGCTGGTCTCTTTTCTTATGCGTTTTTGGAGGTCTACATTTAACAGGAGCGGGTCTTCACTCTTTTTGTGTTACACTATTACACGAACGCACAGAGAG
>CACZNR010000065.1 GCA_902782475.1 uncultured Eubacteriales bacterium | reverse complement strand
GAAGTAAGACCTATCTGGTGCGAGACAGGACTTTTCGCAAGGACACACGGAAGTGCAGTATTCACAAGAGGACAGACACAGGTCATGAACCTTGTAACACTGGCACCACTTTCAGAGGGACAGGAACTTGACGGTATATCTGAAGAGACATTCAAGAGATATATCCATCAGTACAACATGCCTCCTTATGCAACAGGCGAGGCTAAGCCTTTGAGGAGCACAAACAGAAGAGAAGTCGGACACGGAGCACTTGCTGAAAGAGCCATCGTTCCTATGCTTCCTTCAGAAGAGGAATTCCCATATGCCATCAGAGCCGTAAGTGAAGTCCTTTCTTCAAACGGATCAACATCTCAGGCAAGCATCTGCGCAAGCTCACTTGCACTCATGGATGCAGGCGTACCACTGAAGAAACCGGTAGCAGGAACTGCAATGGGACTTATCAAGGGTGATGACAAGATCGTCGTGCTTACAGACATTCAGGGACTTGAGGACTTCCTTGGTGACATGGACTTCAAGGTAGCAGGAACTGACAAGGGTATCACAGCCATTCAGATGGATATCAAGATCAAGGGAATCGACAAGGAGATCCTTGAAAGGGCACTGGCACAGGCTCTGAGAGGCAGGCTCCACATACTTGGAAAGATGAATGAAGTCCTTGCTGAACCAAGAAAGGAACTTTCAAAGTATGCTCCTAAGATCACAATGTTCACCATCGATCCTGAAAAGATCAAGGATGTCATCGGATCAGGCGGCAAGATGATCAACAAGATAATCGGTGAGACAGGAGTCAAGATCGACATAGACGATGACGGTAAGGTCTCCATCGCAACAGAGAATGCAGCAGCTGCAGCAAAGGCTAAGGAAATGATCATGGCCGTAGTTACAGACATCAAGGAAGGCGATGTATACAGGGGCAAGGTAACAAGGATAATCCCTATCGGAGCATTCGTTGAACTGCTTCCTGGAAAGGAAGGAATGGTACACATCTCCAAGTTCTCAAAGGAAAGAGTAGAGAAGATGGAAGATGTAGTAAAGGTCGGAGATGAGCTTCTTGTAAAGGTACTCAATATCGATGAAAAGCACAGAGTGAACCTGATCCACAGGGGAGTTACAGAAGAAGACCTTCAGAAGTTTGAAGCTTCAAAGGAATTCTGATCATAAAGAGATAAGATACCGCTGCTTTAAGGGCAGCGGTATTTTTGTATTCTTTACGATATTTAAAGGCATAATAAAAGAGCTCCGTCAAGGAGCCCTTTTATTTGAGATTTGAAATTAGAAAGGATTAAGAGGGGATACCAACTTGATAAAATAATCAAGTGATAACTTTCTTGTAATTATTATATGCATATACTTTTTGAAATGCAATAGGTAAATGCTAAAAAATGCTAATTTTTTTGAAAAAATAGCAATTTTTTGTGGAAAAATGAAAAATACTATGCTAAAAAACGATAAAAAACGCACAGATTGATTATAAAAACGCATTATGATAGAATATTTTCTGTGTTGTACAAAAGTTTTTATCGATATGAGAGGAACTAACGTGAGTAAGGAAAAGAAGACCAGACTTATAGCATTCATTGCTTTTGGGGTGCTGGCAGCAGTAATAGTAGCTGTAGGTATAATAGGATACATCAAGGGCAACAGTTATGACACCACAGATGTAGGCAATACACACAGCAATATAGCAAACAGACCTGTAGTGAACAAGAGCGATTCAAAGTTCTACTTTGCAGACAATTACATCTATGAGATAGATGAGAACAATAAGTGTTCAGTCTTTGTTGAGCATGAAGCAACAGACCTCATGATACATGACGGATGGATATATTATGTCAATTATGATGACGGTCAGCTGATCTACCGTACGAACCTCGAGACCAGGGAGTCCGAGATCGTAAGCACAAAGGCAGGCGGATACATCAACATAGTGGATGATACACTTTATTATGCATCCCTTTACGGCACCAGCTATTCAGGGATCTACAAGGTGGACCTCAACAACATAGACAAGGACAATCCTCAGGTCGTTACAGTGGACTGGGCATCACATCTTCTCTATTATGATAACAGACTGTACTTCATAAATGAGGCTGATGCATCAAGGCTTTACAGCATGAAGCTTGACGGAACCGACAGACAGATATCTGCAGGAAACGCCACATCATGTTTTGCCTTCCATAACGGAACACTTTATTATTCAAATGTATTTGGTATCTACAAGTGCAGACCGGACGGAAGCAATGAGCAGCAGATCTCAAAGATGAGGACTACTACATTCAATGTAACAGATGATTATATCTATCACTGTTTCTATTCCGATTCAAGCTCAACATACGATCAGTCCCTTTACAGGATGAAGCTGGATGGATCAGAGGAGATAGCTCTTACACCAGACTCCGGAAGCAACATATGCGTGATCGATGATTATGTATATTTCAGAAACGTATACAAGGGTCAGGACATATACAGGATAAAGGAAGACAACTCAGTATTTGAGAATTTCCTCAAGCTCTACGGTGTAAACTGACAGGACGATGAAAAAAGCAAGCGCTTCGCCATATCAATATGGCCGAAGCGCTTTTGTGTTTTATGTAAAGCTTTTATGGTTCCACTGTGATGGTCTCTGATTTTGACAGTGCATCCTCGATGAGGGCATCCACATCCAGAAGCTTAAGGGACTTGAATATCTTTTCCTTTCTAGGATGTGTCACAGGATGCTTTGGAACGAATACCGTGCAGCAGTCCTCGTAAGGAAGTATGCTGGTCTCATATGTGCCTATCCTGTTTGCTATGTCTATGATCTCCAGCTTGTCCATGCCTATGAGAGGGCGGAAAACAGGAAGATCAACAGCAGAGTTTGTCACAGCCAGTGAATCAAGTGTCTGGCTTGCCACCTGGGCCAGGCTCTCACCTGTTACCAGTGCACTCAATGAATTGTCCTTTGCCACCTTTTCAGCTATCTTCATCATGAATACTCTCATGAGGATGGTGAGCTGTTCTTCAGGGCACTTCTCGTATATGGTCATCTGTATGTCAGTGAAGTGGATCATGTGGATCTTTATTGGTCCCATGTACTGAGCCATCTCCTTTGCCAGGCTTATGACCTTTTCCTTTGCCCTTTCAGAGGTATACGGGAAGGAATGGTAATGTATCGCCTGCAGGCTCAGACCTCTCTTGGCCATCATGTATCCTGCTACAGGGCTGTCTATTCCACCGCTCAGGAGAAGCAGTGCCTTTCCAGATGTGCCCTTTGGCATGCCCTGACTGCCCATGACTTTTTCTGAATATATGAGGGCATGCTCCCTTATCTCCACGAATATGGTGAAGTCAGGATCATGTATATTGACCTTAAGGTCAGGATATGCATCGAGGACGACTCCGCCAAGCTCTGCAGCAAGTGCCATGGAGTTCATGGGGAATCTCTTGTCAGCTCTCTTGCAGTCCACCTTGAAAGTCAGACCATCTTTTCCCAAAAGCTCTATCTGTTCCTTTGCCACGGTCCTCACCATCTCGGAGATGCTTTCCATGTCCTTGTCTGTCTCATAGGCAGGGGAGAAGGAATGTATCCCGAATATCTTTCTGAGCTTTTCTCTGATCTCGCTGTAATCGGATTCTTGGAAGTCTCTCAGATAATATCTTCCCTGGGTCCTCTCCACTGTGGCACCATACTGTTTCATCTGGTCCTTTATGGAATTTACAAGAGCTCTCTCAAAGAAAGGTCTGTTCTGACCTTTCAGGTGTATCTCTCCGTAACGTATAAGTACTATCTTTTTCAAATCTGTTATCTCCTTATGAAATGCTGAAATTTACTCAGAGCTTCGTGGATCTTAAGGGCAGTCTCCTCTGTCTCCGCAAGGGTGTTCAGATGTGAGAAGCTGATCCTTACCACGCATTCGCTCATTTCACGTGTGAGTCCTATGGAGCCATGGACTCTTGAATTGCCTTTCTTTGATGAACAGGCAGAACCCGTTGCTATATATATGCCTTCTCTTTCAAGAAGATGGAGAAGCACCTCTCCTCTCATGCCATTGAAATATACATTCAGTATGTGGGGTGCACAGTTGTCCGGAGTCACCCTTACATAGTCAGTCTCTTTTCTAAGCAGCTCATCCAGATGATCACGAAGCTCCCTCATGTGGGAAGTATACTCATCAAAGTGTTCACTGAAATCCTTGGCTGCCTTGTAGAATGCATATATACCAAAGGTGTTCTCGGTACCGCTGCGCAGATTCCTTTCCTGTCCGCCACCATGGATGTATGCCTTTAAAGGGGTGCCGTTCCTGAAAAACAGTGCACCTGTTCCCTTAAGACCGTGTATCTTGTGAGCACTGGCAGTATAGTAATCGACTTCAGAATCCCTCATGTCAAAGGGGACCTTCAGATATCCCTGTACTCCGTCCGAGAAGAACAGTACGTCCTTCTTCACCTTTTTTGCGGCTCTTGAGAGGGCTGCAATATCATTTATGGCTCCGGTCTCATTATTAACATGCATTATGGCTATGAGGGCCGTATCATCACGGATCGCCTTTACCAGATCCTCCTCGGATATATAGCCCTTTCTTCCGGGCTCAAGGAATGTGACTTCATGTCCCTGTGCCTCGAGCTCCCTGAAGGATTCGTATACGCAGGCATGCTCGTACATGGTGGTTATGAAATGGAATTTCCTTCCACCTTCCTTCTTCTATCCGTTGAATATGATGGTGTTGGCACTTTCAGTACCGCATGAAGTAAATATCATG